>JAITJX010000012.1 GCA_031278765.1 Tannerella sp.
ATTGCTTTTTCGACAAAAAACCTGCTATAAAAGTCGATTTTGTACCTCAAAATGGTCAACTTTCTTTGTTCTAAAAACTTATAATTCCATTGCTTTCTTTAATCCTTTTTTATCGGCAATTAAACGGTTGCTCTGTCTTGTGCGTGCTTCGTTTTTTATTTTTTTAACATTACTCCAAACTCAAATTATCCAAAACTCAGGTCATTACATCGAACTCAGGTTATTACAATCATAGACGGGGTAAATATGGCGGAGTTAGGGTTTCATACATTACAGGCTTCCTGACTGCCGGCGGAACAGTAGCCCAGGCTGCCGTTGCGGTCACTTATTCGGCCTTGCCGGCCGAAATGCTGGCTACCGCACGACGGTGGCACGGATCTGTCGACGAACAGTACGGATGGCCTGTGAGGGCAGGGGAGGGGAGGAGGGGAGAAAAAAAGAAGCAATCCGGTTTCGCACAGGATACCGGATTGCTAACTGTTAACTGTTAATATTTTTTTATTCTTGTTGTCACATGCTGGTTCAGGAGAATGTGCATTTTAATATACTCCATCGTCAAGCGGCCTTTCAAGTCCGTTACAGTCAGGTATTCGCAAGGGTCGTCATTCTTCATCGTAAATTCGTAATTGACGTTCAGCGCGGCATTTTTTCCCTGTATGATGTTGCCTTCGTTATCCAGCGCAGGTTCGGGTGTGGACGGCGCTCGCAGTTTGAATTTTATGACGGTTGTACCCGGTTGCAATGTAAATCCGGTCGTAGCATTTGCGCCTGCAAATGTGCACATGCGGTTGTTGTCGGGCGTTAGCATTGTTATTCCCGATGATGCTCCGCTGACGGACAAGCTGCCGTCTTCGTAGGAGAATCCCGCATCCCAGTCTATATCCAGGAAGATATTCGTAAAGGGAGTGGCGGTGTTGGGATTGGTAACTGCCAGCGATACTTCGACGAGCGCGTTTGCGCCGTATCTTTCCGGACTGATCGAGGATATCAGTTGCGCTTTGCTGGAACGTAGCGCCTGTGTGGCGTGGAACGTTGTTTTTTCTCCGAGCGTTTCGCGGTCCAGACTTTCTAGGATGACGGGTGTGGAAACATTGTTTATAATCCGGTTGTAGTCGATAGATGCGCGGTTGGAATAATCTCCGCTCGGAGCGGCGTCGAATGTGGCGGTGGCCGTAAATCTCAGGGTGGATGTACCCGGGATGGCGAGAGAGTCTATCTGCAAGTGTTGTTTGTTTTCATAATCGTTGGTCGAGATGTGTATGTTATGTAAATCATTGACCTCGTCCAGAGATAATGACATCCAGTTCAAGTATTGAGGAAGGTCGTCGCTGAAGTTTACGAACATCGTATCGCAGTTTGTGTTTTGTATGTAAAACGAATATTCCACATCCTCGCAGGTGCTGATGTTATCTCGTTTCACGTCTTTTACGAACGAAAGCCCGTCTTCGTTAACGGGAGGAGGAGGAGGTACATTCATGATTGATATGGGACTTATCACCAAGGTGCTGATATAGGAATTTATCGTATGGATGATGGTATATTCGATGGTAACTTCTGTTACGCCGCCTTCAAACCGCACGTCCAGACGTCCATCTTTGTTTGTTGAAGGCAGGTCAGCAAGCATGAATGCCGTTGCCGTATTGCCGTTGATTTTGAAATGACTCGTATTGGCGTTGCTTCCGTATGAGAGCGTCGGCAAGTAGGACTCTCCGTTGCAGGCACCCGTCACCTTTACCGATTCGAAAGCGTTTAAAAAAGCGTCGATATCGGAGATGGAAAAAACGGGAATGACGGGGTAATTGAAAACCATCTTGACGGTTACTTTCTGGTTGACAGCTCCTCCGATGCGTCGAATTTCCAGGCTTCCGCTGCTGGGCGAATTGACCGACTGCGGATAGTAACTTATTCCGTAAATGCCGTTGTCGTAAGTGACGGATGTTGTGATATTGACGCCGAGACCGAGGTCGTAAGCCGGTTTTGAGATGGTTCCCATATTGTTGTCGTTGCCGTAATTATAGCGTTCCCACTGCGACGACCACTTGTATTCCAGGTTGCCTTCGAAGGAGGTTTCGCCCACACAGCCTTTGTTGTTTATCCTGTATGCGAAAGTGATGTACGTTTCTTCGTCGGCAAAGGTGTATTGGCACTGATGTTCTTTGTCTATGTAAGACATGGGTATGATTGCCTTGAAATTGCGGTTGTCGATGTCTTCGGGCGATTCGGCTACCAGAAGCACAACGTCGTAGCCCTCTCCCAGTCGATCAAAGAATTTCTGGCTGACAGGGTCGTTGACGCCTCCAAGTTGCGTGCCGGTGTTGTCTTGCGCTCCCACAAGCATGGTGATGGGGCGGTCGTTTTCGGTTTTCTTGTGTACCAGCCATTTTCTGTTGAAAATATACCTGAAATCGCCACAGACGTCGCCTGTAATCTCGGTTTCGCCGGCTGCATTGTCGTCGCCCCATACAACGGCTTCCGTATCATAATCCAGTTTGCCTGTTTCTGCGCCGGATGTCCCCAGCTTTTTTCCTGCCACGCCCATGTGTAGCAGCGAGCCGACGTCCGTCGAATGAGAGTGGCTGTTATGCAAGTTGGCAGCGTCGTCGCGGATAACTGCTGCTATGCGGTTGTAAAAGACGGCGTATTTGTCCGTACCGGCAACATCCCCGTTCCAAAACGACATGCCGTCTGAGAACATATAATTGAATCTGTTGGTGGAAGTGGTGGAAGGGTGAAGCGTAATGCCATATTTGATTGCCAGGTACGATTCTATCTTTGCAACGTCTGTCTCGCTTATCTCGTCGTCGTACATAATGACTTCCGACATCACGCCTTGTAACACACGGTCGTGAATGTACCCTTTCCCGATCATGGACTCCTGATTCAGACCGAAATTACCGGCAGCAATGTTTGCTCGCGTATCTTCCAATCCGTTAAAGCGGAATTTTACGCTACTGTTGCCGCTTGGAGTGGCGCTGGTGTTGGGCCATGAATGATGATATCCCAAAATAGACGTAGCGCCGGGTTTAAACAAATCGGCGCTGCCATAGCCTTCCGTAGCGTCGGTTCTGAAACGCCCCACAATATTGCCGCTTCTTTTTTCCACCCCATAGCCCGGCCCTCTGTAGTTTGTGTTTAAGGAAGCGCTGCCAAACATCATTGTATAAATCCACGTGTGTGTGCCGAAGTCGTTGTTTACCACAAAGAAGGCCGAATGTTTGTTGTTTGTGGGATATTGGGAAGGCCAAATGCCTGAAGTATTGCCCAGCCATGTGGAATTGATTCCGTTGCCCCAGAAATGTATGGCAGGATGGTAGTTGGTCATGTAGTTGCTTTGCTGGTAAACCGGTATCAAATGATCAATGTTGCCTCCCATCTGGTAGGAGTAGGTATGGTTGCGTATGAGGTCTTTCCATTCCGATGTGGCGGTGACATGCGTAGCGCCGTAGAGGTCGGGATACCCTCTCAATTTGCTATCGGTGGAAGGCAAATTTTCGAGGGTAATCGAAGCATCGTCGTCTGCCCGCAGCCAGAGTTTCAGACCGGCGGTGACGCCGCCAGGCGCCTGATTGATCCTCGATGTGAATCCTGCAAAGTCGATGTATTGAAATTCGGAGGAGAGTTCTACCGTTGCTACGCCGCCGTTCACAGGGTAAATTTTGGTATCTGAGGGAATGAAGTTGGCGTTTTTGGAAACAAGACAGTAAGGCGCCGAACCTGTAACGGCAAGTTTTACTGTGAAGGATACATTGCCCTGCGTCTGGGCGGGGTCGGTAAGCTGCGCCTTGTAAACAATTCCATTGCGGTAGTTCAGTCCGTTTGAAGCCGTTACCGGTCCATTGTAAAAAGTGTAACCATTATCGAATGTGTATGTCAAATCGACGGATCCTGTTCCGGAAGTGCCGATCATCACATACTGTCCGTTGCTGAGCGTGCCGCTGTTTTGAATGTTCAGCGGCTTCAAACTGTTGCCCACAAAAATGGCATTGACAGGTCCGAGCGTATTCGCCGACTGTTTCTGATACAGTCCGTCGGCGTCGTCGCGAGCGATACCGAAAATTGCCTGGTTATAGGAAGCATTGGCTGTTCTGTCCCATACCGCATCTCCTGTCGAATTAACGTAATCTTCGTTGTTATTGAGCGTAATGCCGTATTTTATGGCGAGGTAGGAATGGATCTTTTGGAGGTCGGCGGCTTCAAGGTGGTTGTTCGTGCCGTTTGCTTTCAAAATGATAATTTCCTGAATCGTGCCTTCAAAACCATAATAGCCGTCGGAGTCGTCATTTTCACCGCTGGCTATCGCTATTTGTTGGTTGGCGGCGTAAGAGCCGTCTGTAGTACCCGTAACGCTGCCCGAATTGGCGCCATTATAATGATACTTAATGTTTGCGGCGTTGGTGTTGGCATTGTCAAGAACGATGATTCCCTCCGTAACAGCCCCAAAGTTGCGTCTTATCGTTTGCCACGTCCAGCTGATATTGCTTAATGAATACCACGAAATAGCGCCGGTAGTATATGATGAGTTAAACGCAAGCAAATGGTCGTATGAATTATTATCTGCAGAGCGTTTCAATACAAAAATAGTAGTGATGTTGTCGCTCGTGGTCATACTGTTGTTGTTCTCCGACCTCATCCAATACCGTCCGTATGAATTTCCCGTCATAAATGGGAATTGAACGGAAGGATGAAAATTATAGCCTTCATTGATTTTTGGCGGCGTTTGGTCTTGCTTGATAAAATTGCCCACCGTTCCGGTGATGCTGTTTGTCCAAGTTCCATTGTCATAGTTTTCGGATTGAAGCCATGCCACCCAAGTGTAGTTGGGGTTGTTAACTCCTCCGGGCGCAAGTGTTTGTGCGCGAACGCCCCACAGCGCAAAGACAAATATTGCTGTGATGGCGAATAGTTTTCTGTTTTTCATTTATTTTACAACCAAAACAATATTCATATACGTAGAATCGGAAATGTTGCTGATGCTGGTGGCGTCGATCTCGTATACCAGCTCATTGCCGTTAGCGCCGGTTAATGTTACGTTCTTAAAAACCTTATCGTCGTATCCGGTAACATAATAATGCAGTTCTCCGGCCTGATACACGGCCGACAGCGGGTTACCGGAAGAAGGAGCGCCGGGACTTGCTATAATGAGATTGCCCGGCGTCGATTTATCGAACTGTTTTTTATACTCTTCCCACAGGTTTACCGTGTAAGTACCCTGTGTGGAAACTTTAAGTGGAATCGATGGCATGTAAAACCATTTCGGATCATTCGCCAGGTTAACCAACCGTACCCATTTCAAGCCGTTATTGTAATACAGGCCTGGCGTCAGTCCTTTGGTTGCATCGTTAGTTGTATTATACAATACCAGTCCTGCCAAATGGTCGGTACTGGTATTTCCCACGGGCACGGCACTGGCGGTATCGATTAATGCTATACGCGGAGGGAGGAAGGCTTTCGTACTGCTCTTCAATTCAAGAACAGATCTGCGATCGGGTGCATCTTCTGACCCGATGGTTACTTGTGCACTGGCTGTAACAATTGCTGTAAACACCATGCTTAATGTTAGAAATTCACGTTTTAATTGTTTCATATTTAATGTTTTTATAAGTTTGGAAAAATAAAGATAATTATAAAAAATGACAAAATCAGACTGCAAAGATAGTATAAAATTTTTAAATTACATAAATTACACACAAACAAATAAAAATGTCATGCAAAAAATTTATAGAAAAAACAGGCTGAATTTTTTTTTTGAGACGCTGTTTTTAATGCTATCTTTGCCGCAGGATTAAAAAAACTTCTATTTATGCCTTATTATACGGCTACGTACGGTCAATAACGCAGGATAACAATTGCAGGAGAGGTTACCGAGGTAAGCGTAGCATGTGTGGCCTTGTTTTTTATTTCCTGCGCTTTGAAAACACAAGTTTTTCATGTAATTTTGCAGACAAATTGATACATTTTGTTTAAATATATGAATATTTTCAGGCATATACCGTTTTATATGGCATTGGTCTGCTGTCTGCTGTCAGGCGGTAAAACGGAGGCTGCAAAGAAAATCAATTCTGATGATATAAAAAAAATTACGGAAAATTTCATGGAAGGCATACGCCTGAACCGGGAAGGAAAGTATGATTCGGCGCGCACGGTTTTTAATGAAATCCTGAAAGTAAGAGGCGGAAAGGAATATGAAGGCGGGCGCATCATGGTAAACATGGCCAATTCCTTTTTTTACCAGGAAAAGTATGTTGAAGCGCTGAAATACTACTTTGAAGCCCTGAAATATGCAGAACGGAAAAAAGAAAAAGTTTTGCGAAAAGAGAGTCAGGCAAGAGCCTTTGGCAATATTGCCGAATGTTACTACATGATGGGCAACCTAAGTCAAGCGCTATATTACGCCAATCAGTCGGACAGCCTTATGTTGAACACTCCGGGTCATTACTATGTATATTTTAGAGCGCAAGCCTTGTACGTGGCAGGCGCCGTGCATCTGGACAACAACGAGTATAAAAAGGCGGAAACAAAAATGAAGGAGACCGTGCACGTTTCCGAGTACATTCTTCTTAACCACAACGACAACAGCATGCTATGGTACAAGGCTTACGGGCTGGAGGGCTTGTCGAAAATCTGGCTTGCCTACAACGATTTTGAAAAAGCGGAAGATTATGCCCTTCAAAGTATCGAAATTGCCGAAACGTATGGCGACCCTGCCGTAACAGCAAAATGCCTTCTGGCGCTATCGAGCGTGTATTTACAGCGAAAACAGTATGAACAGTGCAGAGACGCTGCATTCAAAGCAACGGAATTGAGTTCGGAAGCCATCAGGCTGAATCCCGATCTGGCATACAACATCGCCGCCTCAAGCATGTTTCTCGGCAATAAGGAAATGGCCGACGAATATTTCCGCATCTATTCGAATCAAATGAGAAAAAATACCGACCGCAATTTCCATGAAACAGTCGCAAGCATGGGCGTACAGTATGAAACGGAAAAAAGACAGTTGAGAATATCTGCACTCGAAAAAGAACGTTTGCTCTATGTCGGTCTGATTGCATTAATCTGCATTTCAATGCTCTCCATCTTATTATTCTGGCAACAGCGCATGAAACGCCACCGTCAGGAAAAATCACTGTTCGAAATGCGCGCCGCCGCAAGAGGCATCATGGAGGGCGAAACAAAAGAACGCGAACGCCTGGCCGTCGAACTGCACGATGGAGTACAAGGTATGCTCTCGGCCGTCAAATTAAACCTCAACGACACCGAAAAGGTGCAAGTGCTGATAGATAAAGCCATCGAAGAAGTACGCAGTATTTCCCGCAATCTGATGTCCGAAACATTAAAAAGGTATGGCCTGCGTGCAGCCGTCGAAGACTACTGCCGTATGTTCCCCAACGTAATATTCCTTTTTTTCGGTTCCGAACATCACATACCGAAACATATCGAATCGCTCTTGTACCGTTGCACACAGGAACTGGTAACAAATTCCATCAAATATGCCGAAGCAAAAAACATAAATGTTCAGCTGATGCAGGAATACGGTCGCATATTGCTCACCGTATTCGACGACGGCAAAGGTTTTGATATGGCAACCGCCGTGAAAGGCATGGGCATAAGCGGCATTCACCATCGCATAGACGCCGTGAACGGCAAAATCGACATCACTTCGTCTTTCGAAAACGGTACGGAAATTACGATTGATATAAAAATTTAAATAGATAAATATGATAACCATAAAAATCATAGAAGATCATAAAATGATAGCCGAAAGCCTGTCATTGATGCTGAACAGAAACGAAAAAATAATTGTAACGGCACAACTCTTCGACATCAAATCTGCACGAAAAAGCTTGGAAGAACACTTGCCCGACGTCTTGCTGCTTGACGTAGGTCTGCCCGACGGCAACGGCCTCGATTTTTGCAGGGAACTGCTCACGCTTTATCCGCAACTGAAAATCATCATCTATACGAATTATACGGAATGTAACGTCTATAAAGTTGCCATGAAGTATCAGGCAAAAGGTTTTGTACTGAAAAACTGCGAATTCAAGGAAATCCTCTCCGCCATCGAAACTGTCCATAAAGGAGGGCATTACGTCTGTACAGGGATAGAGGAAAAATGCAACACAAATCCGACCCCTGCAATCATACTCACGCCCAGAGAAAAAGAAATACTGGAGTATCTCGCTCGGGGGATGACTACGAAGCAAATAGCCAAAAGAATATTCCGGTCGATAGAAAACGTAAACTCGTTCAGAGATAAACTGTTTTTCAAATTTGATGTAAAAAATGTAGCCGAACTGATAAAAAAAGCGATGGATTGCGGATATTTGTAAACACACACATCGTCCCCTCCGGCTTTCACGGGGTACGTCGACGGTGCATCTTTTGAGTATTCTCCCCCTCACTTGTTCCAAATCTCCCACGAGACAAAAGCCTGCAAAAGGAGCATTTCGAGACCGTTTTTGACAGTCGCTCCCTGCGCCTTTCCTTTTTTCATAAACAGTGTTTCGTCAGGGTTGTACAGCAAATCGTAAAGTATATGACCGGCTGTCAGGTGCTGATATGGAATAGGGGGACATTCGTCTGTTTTGGGGTACATGCCGAGAGGTGTTGTATTAACTATAACGGTGTATTCTTCGATGATTTTTCCGGTAATTTCTTCGTAATTGAGACAGTCCTTTTTCTTTGTACGCGACACATAAACAGCTGAGACGCCAAGTTGTTTAAGTCCGTGATAAATGGCCTTTGAAGAACCGCCCGTACCAAGGATCAGCGCTTTTCGGTGTTTTTCGTTCAACATCGGTTCGATGGATTTCATAAAACCAATAATGTCGGAATTATATCCTTCGAGATGTAATTTACCGAAAAGTCCTTTTTTAAATTTTATAACATTTACGGCGCCGATATTTTTAGCATTTTCACTAATGCCGTCAAGCAGGGGCATAACCGTAACCTTATGCGGCAACGTTACATTTAACCCGCACAATGTCGGATTTTCTCTGACAATCTCTTTTAAACTCCTGACATTTTTGATTTCGAAATTAACGTATTCGGCGTCGATCTTTTCGGATTCAAATTTCTTGTTGAAAAATGTTTTTGAAAACGAATGTCCTAACGGATAACCTATCAAACCATATTTTTTCATAATCTTCCGGTATTTTGATTTTTAATTTTAATTTTTAGCAGCAGTGTACATCGTACAAATTCCACCGGTAAATCTTTTGAAATAAATGTTTTTAAAACCTGCTTTTTCGAGAATACCGGTCATATCCCTGCCTTGCGGCATTGCTTTTATCGAAACAGGGAGATATTTATAGGCCGAACTGTCCGGACTTAAAATGCCTCCGATAAACGGAATGTAAATCGAAGAATATATTTTGAACAAAAAACTCATTGGAAATCCTTCTGGCGTTGATAATTCAAGTATCAATACATGTCCCTCCGGACGCAAAACGCGATACATTTCCGAAATACCCCGTTCAATATTACCGAAATTTCGCACTCCGAAGGCAACTGTTACCGTATCAAAAGAGCAATCCGGATATGTTAGCAACATGCAATCCTGATATTCAAACATCACATATTCTCCTGTTTTATCCGTTTTATGCCGTGCAATCTTCATCATTTCTTCCGATACATCCACACCTGTGATATTTGCCTGAGAAAATTGCCTTCTTAACATAATAGAGAGGTCGCCCGTACCGCAGGCTACGTCGAGAATTTTTTTCGGATAATATGGCCTCAACCAGTCTACGGCGTTTTTACGCCATCTTTTGTCAAATCCCAATGACATGATACGATTTAAGCGGTCGTATCTCGAAGCGATTTTGTCGAACATCAAGCGTACTTGTTCACCTTTTTCGCCGGTATTACCGTAGGGCAGGATTTGCTCAATCATTTTTTCTTCGGATCAATTTTCCAAATAATTCAAAACGTTTGTTTCTATTCTTTTCAAAATATCTTCGCTTTCCGTTTTTACAAACTTTTCTCCCGTTATATGTTCATACAATTCCATATACCTGTTTGCTATTCCTTCAACTATTTCCTGTGTCATCGGAGGAATTTTCTCTCCTTCCTTGCCCTGAAAACCGTTTCCCATCAACCATTCACGCACAAATTCTTTGGAAAGCTGTTTTTGCGGTTCTTCTTTTTCAAAACGTTCCCTGTAACCTTCCAAATAGAAATAACGCGAAGAATCGGGCGTATGAATCTCGTCCGTCAAGTATATAATTCCGTCTTTTTTACCAAATTCGTATTTTGTATCCACAAGAATCAAACCCCTTGACGTCGCAATTTCACTTCCACGACGAAACAGTTCAAGCGTATATTTTTCGAGCATTTCATAATCTTTTTTAGATACAAGCCCGTGAGCAATGATATCTTCCTTTGAAATATCTTCATCGTGCGCGCCATGCGCCGCTTTGGTTGTCGGAGTGATAACAGGAGTCTCAAATCTTTCGTTCTCCTTCATTCCATCGGGAATTTTCACACCGCAGATTTCACGCATACCGCTTTTATATGTGCGCCATGCGCTTCCGCACAAATAGCCTCTTACGATCATTTCTACCGGAAAACCTTCGCACCTGACGCCCACAGTAACCATCGGATCGGGAGTTGCAAGTTTCCAGTTCGGACAAATATCACAGGTCGCATCAAGGAATTTTGCGGCAATCTGATTAAGTATTTGACCTTTGCCTGGTATCCCTTCGGGCAAGACGACATCGAATGCCGAAATGCGGTCGGTTACTACCATCACCAGCTTTTCATCGTTTATATTGTAAACATCGCGTACTTTGCCGTGATATACTCCCCCCTTCTGACCCGGAAATTCAAATTCTGTTTTTGTTAATACGTTCATATTTTTATTTAGTTATACATTGTTTTCTTTCTTTTCATAAGCCTCAACTATTCGCTGTACAAGTTTGTGGCGAACAATATCTTTTTTCTCAAATTTTATTCTTCCTATTCCCGGCACCCGTTCAAGTATTTCCATGGCCTGCACAAGCCCCGACTTCATTGACGACGGTAAATCAATCTGTGTAATATCACCCGTTACAATCATTTTGGCATTTGTACCAAGACGTGTCAGAAACATTTTTATCTGTTGGGTAGTCGTATTTTGCGCTTCATCAAGAATGATAATTGCATCATTCAGCGTACGTCCCCGCATAAAAGCAAGCGGAGCAATCTGAATCGTATTGTTTTCCATATACTCTTTGAGTTTTGTTGCCGGAATCATTTCCTGTAATGCATCATAAAGCGGTTGTAAATAAGGATCGAGTTTATCTTTCATTTCTCCGGGAAGGAATCCGAGTTTTTCACCCGCTTCAACGGCGGGACGGCTCAATATCAATCTTCGCACCTGTTTGTTTTTTAAAGCCCTCACCGCAATCGCAATCGCAATAAACGTTTTTCCCGAACCGGCAGGTCCGATGGCAAAAACAAGATCGTTTCCATCGAAACTGTTCACTAATTTCTGCTGATTCTCCGAGCGGGCTGAAATGGGTTTGCCATTCACGCCGTATATAATCAGATTTGCCTGCTTTTCGAGTTTTATCTTTTCACCTTTCACGATTCCGAGAATCACCTCTTCGGTCAGGCTGTTGCAAGATTCGCAGTATTTCTCAATTTCGCGTATTTTTTTCAGAAAATCCTCCGACGCTTCTTCTTCGCCGATAACTTTCATCACGTTTCCGCGCGCAACGATTCGCAACTTTGGGAAAAGATTCTTGACAAGCTGTAAATGCGAATTATTGACGCCGTAAAACATCAACGGGTCTACACTTTCGAGTATGTATATTCTTTCTATCATAGTAAGGCCGCAAAATTAGAAATAAATATTGAAATTCGATAATTTTTTATTCAAAAGAGCTACAGATTCAACATGTGAATGTATATGGGAGGCATTTCTCGCCGAGCGGCGCAGTGACCTCGCCGAGCGACGCAGTGAGGTCACTGAGCGACGCAGTGAGGTCACTGAGCGACGCAGTGAGGTCACTGA
>JAITJX010000058.1 GCA_031278765.1 Tannerella sp.
ACGGGAATGTTTTCATTGAATGTATATTCATTCAAATGTGCGATGGAATGTTTAGCCGCCGCGTCTGCATAGACAATCGCCTCTATCAACGAGTTGGATGCCAGACGGTTTGCTCCGTGCAATCCGGTTCGTGAACATTCCCCTGCTGCATACAGGCGGTTGATGGTCGTCCGGGCATTCAAATCCACGACAATTCCTCCGCAGAGATAATGCGCCGCCGGTGCGACCGGAATATAGTCTTTGGTAATATCAATTCCTTCGCTTAAGCATTTTTCGCAGATAGTTGGATATTCTTTTTGGGTTTCTTCCGGGTTTTTGTGCGTCACGTCCAGATAGACGAAATCGCTTCCGCTGCTTTTCATTTCGCTGTCGATGGCGCGTGCCACGATGTCGCGCGGCGCCAGCGATCCCCTAACGTCGTATTTGTGCATAAATTCTCTCCCGTCTTTTGTCCGCAGGATACCGCCGTAACCCCGCATGGCTTCGGTAATCAGGAACGATGGGCGTTCCATCGGATTATACAGAGCCGTGGGATGAAACTGTACAAATTCCATGTCCTTGACCAATCCTTTTGCCCGGTACACGATAGCAATTCCGTCGCCGGTAGCGACGATGGGATTTGTTGTGGTTTGATAGATGTTTCCGATTCCTCCCGTACAAATCATCGTTACTTTGGAGAGGAAGGTATGAATTTCGTTAGTTACTTCGTTCAGCGCATAAGCGCCGTAACATTCGATGTTGGGTGTATCTTTTGTTACTTTTTCTCCCAGATGGTGTTGTGTCAGTATTTCAATGGCAAAATGATGGTCGAATACTTGGATGTTCGGATGTCTTTTCACGGCATTGATTAAACTTACCTGAATTTCTTCTCCTGTATTATCTTTATGGTGCAGAATACGAAATTCGGAATGTCCTCCTTCTTTGTGCAGGTCAAATTCGCCTTTTGGGTCTTTATCGAAATCGACGCCCCAGCGGATCAGTTCTTCGATTTGTTGCGGCGCTTTCCGCACGACTTTTTCCACTACCCGTTTGTCGCAAATCCCGTCACCAGCGATTAACGTATCCTGAATATGTTTTTCGAAATCGTCGTAAGGGAGTGTGACGGAAGCAATTCCTCCCTGTGCATAGAACGTATTGGCTTCTTCTAAAGTCGTTTTGCAGAGAAGCGCTACGCTTCCTTTATCTGCTACTTTCAAGGCATAACTCATGCCGGCAATGCCGGAACCGATGACTAAAAAATCAAATTTGTGAATCATAGGAATACGATTTTTGCAGAACAAAGGTACATCTTTTATTTTGAAAAGCAATAATGGTGCAGAAGTTGGAAGTGAACTGTGCCGGGCTCGAACCGGCGACCTCTGCCCTGTCAAGGCAGCGCTCTGAACCAACTGAGCTAACAGTTCGAGTTTGCAAAATTACATAAAATTATTGAATTATCGGCAATCGGAGAAAATTTTATTTGCTGATTAATAAGCCAAGGAATGTAGCTCCCAAACAAAGAATAATACTTGCACAAATATAGATGAAACTAATTCCATAATTTCCTGTTTGCCATAGATTTACATTTTCGTAGGCGAAAGCTGAAAAAGTAGTGTATCCTCCACACAGTCCGGTTACAAGAAATAATCTTAACGGAGGAGATAGCCAATCATAACGTTCCGAAAGTCCCCAGACGATACCGATTAGCAAACTGCCCACAAGGTTTACGCAAAAAGTGCCGTAAATGGAAGGAAATTGTGTGATACGACCGGCGATGAAGTGTGTGGTTGCATAACGCAACATGCTGCCGATCGCACCTCCCAAACCAACCCAAAGAAGCGTTGTTTTCATGTTTGTAATTGATTGCAAAGTTACCTGATATAAGCAATATAAACACTAATCGGTCAAAATAGCGTGTATTTCTTCAACCCTGAGGCCTGTAAGTTTGGCAATTTGATCCACGCTCATGTTGTGTTTACGGCAATTTCGAACGAATTTAATTTGTTCCTTTTTAATTCCTCGCTCTTCACCGATACCAATTCCTCGCTCTTCGGCCATTTTTTCCACATAATTCATGGAAAGAATCACATCATCGTATTCCAAAATGCTTTTTTGATATGTTTTCATCTCTTCCACTGTTAAATTATTTATCGTTGCCTTTTTATATAACTCCTTAAAAATGTTTTCGTTCATTTCTTCGGGACATTCCGACAGACGCTCCATATTTTTCAGGGAATAGAGCCATTTATCCTGCACGGTGGATAATTCCGCTTTTTCTTTCCTGAATTTGGGCAATTCGACTGTTACCATTCCGAATTTGTCGGCAAGTGCGATTTTCGCCTTTTTACGAACTAACTGTATGTATTCTACTGTTATATCCGCGGCGCATTCTTCAGGGAACAGCTTAAAGTCCAGGATTCCGATTATATATACCCCGTCAATGGCATAATCCCATGGGACTTTCATTTCTTTTCCCTTCCCGTTTTTTCTTTTTACTTTCCCCTTTGGGACCTGACTGAGTATCGCGTGACTCATATAAAACAAACTTCTTTCGACAAAATGAGGTTGCGGTGTGACCTGCATTTCCAGAATGAAGCGTTTCCCGTTCTCATTTTTACAGTAAATATCGTATACAGCCTTTCGATCTTCCGCTTTCAGTCCCAGTTGTTCCGGCGACAAATAGTCGATATGGACAACTTTTTCGGGCAGCATTTCATTCACAAACGAAATCAGTAAATCTTCATTTTCAAATATCTTTTTGAACCCGAAATCCGTTCTCGGATTCATAAAAACCGATGTTTTTGCTATTGTCATTTCATAGAGTTTTGTGGTGTAAAGATATATATTTTTTTTATTTATTCATCCTCATTGTCATTTTTTTATTAGAACTTTCCTTTTTTTCTCTTCCGACTTTATACAAACCTGACTTTCAAAAAAATTATCTATGGTTAATACTCTTCAAAAAGGAATTAACCTTTTTATGTCTGTGTGTAAATTGGAAAATTTCATGTACATTTGTAGTTTATTTTAAAAATACATGGGGAAAATGATTTACGATTTAGCAATTATGGGAGGCGGTCCTGCGGGTTATACTGCCGCAGAATTGGCAGGGAAAAAAGGATTGAAAACCGTTTTGTTTGAAAAAAACAACTTGGGTGGCGTTTGTTTGAACGAAGGATGTATTCCCACTAAAACGCTTCTTTATTCTGCGAAGATTTATCTTACGGCCAAAGATTCCTTGAAATACGGCGTCTCTTGCGATACTGTTTCGTTTGATTTACCGAAAATAATTGCACGGAAAAATAAAACTGTTCGTAAACTGACGGCGGGGATTAAAGCGAAAATGCTTGATGCTCGGGTTGAAACAATTATTGGTTCTGCTGAAATAGTTTCGGGAAAAACCGGTTCGATTGAAATTGCTTGTAATGGTCAGGTTTTTACTACCCGGAAACTGTTAATCTGTACCGGTTCGGAGGTAGTTATTCCTTCAATTCCCGGAGTGAATGAAACCGCTTTCTGGACAAGCCGCGAAGCTTTGGAGAATAAGGAAATCCCTGATACGTTGTTAATTATTGGAGGTGGAGTGATTGGTATCGAATTTGCTTCGTTTTTTAATACCTTGGGGACTAAGGTTATTGTTGTTGAGATGTTGGATGAAATTTTGGGAGGAATGGACAAGGAGCTTTCTGCCCTTTTACGGAGTGAATTAACTAAAAAAGGGATTGAATTTCATTTAAAAACAAAGGTAGTTGCAGTCAATGATAATCAGGTAGAAATCGAAAAAGAAGGAGCGAAACAACTTTTGGAAGTTTCCAAAATTCTTTTAAGCGTAGGCCGCAAGCCGGTTTTGACCGGATTTGCTCTGGAAAACCTTTCTTTGGAATTAAATGGAAATGGATTGAAAGTCAATGGATTTATGCAAACTTCTCATCCGGATATTTATGCTTGCGGCGATGTTACCGGTTTTTCCTTATTGGCGCACACCGCTGTTCGTGAAGCTGAAATTGCCGTTGAACATATTACAGGAAAAAGCGAAAAAATGTCTTATAAAGCCATTCCGGGTGTTGTATATACTAATCCTGAAATTGCCGGAGTCGGAAAGACGGAGGAAAACTTACAAGCAGAAGGAATTAGCTATATAGTCAAAAAGATTCCCATGACTTATTCCGGTCGTTTTGTTGCCGAGAATGAACAGGGAAATGGTATTTGTAAAATTCTGGAAAGCAATGATGGCGTCATTTTAGGCGTTCATATTTTGGGAAATCCGGCTTCGGAGCTTATTGTCATTGCCGGCATTGCCGTTGAAAAGGGTATGAAAAGCGACGAATTGAAAGCGATAGTCTTCCCCCACCCTACTGTCGGTGAAATATTTAAGGAGGCATTGTAATTGATGAATTATATGATTAACACTATTAAAAGATTTTTGTATAAATCGCTGAGTTTGGAAAATTATCTGCGAATTTTGCAACGGACTTATTTTTTAGCATACAAAACGGGGTTTTTAACGAGAAGTTCCAATTATTCTTATCACTATTTTGTAAAAAAGTTAATTAAAAAAGGAGATGTTGTAATTGATATTGGCGCTAATTTGGGGTATTATTCTATTTTGTTTGCTCAATGGGTAGGTTCTGCTGGGAAAGTTTATGCTGTTGAGCCTATTCGAATTTATAATAAGATTTTTAATGAGAAAGCGAAAAAATACAATAATATATTGCTTTATCCTTATGCTTTAGGTGCTAAAGAAGAAACAATTGATTTGGTTTTTTCTTCTCCCGGCGGTTATTTAAGTACCGGACTTCCTCATGTTTACAGTTTGGAAAAAGATGGAAATATTGAAAATCAATCGTTTAGATTTGAAGCTCAAATGAAAATTCCGTCTCTTTTGTTCAAAAATTTAGAGAAAATAGATTATATTAAATGTGATATAGAAGGATTTGAGTATATTGTTCTTTCCGATATGAGAGAGATTATACGTAAATGCAAACCCAAGGTACAAGTTGAATTATGGTCTGAAAATGAAGAAAAAATGCTTTACTTGTTTGAAGAATTGGGATATTTACCTTATAAGTTACACAAGGATAAATTAATTCTTCAGGAAAGGGGAAAAAATAGAATGAAAGGCGATTATATTTTTCTTCCTATTTGAAATACGGGAAGCATTTTGTAAAAGTAACGAAAAGAAAAGCCAAACGGGGTTTGGGTTGCTTTAGTGATCACGTGTCGCTATCATAGTTTCTTTCTATACACAACGAAGACAATTAGATGAATTGAATATTTTGAATCGTTACAGGAAATTTTTGCATGAGGAATAGAAACAGAATACGTCCATGTCCGGGATTAATCAAACCGTTCAAGCGGCGATACGTGAGGTTGAAGAGCGAGAAGCGGAAATATTACTAAAACCAAGTATTTATCTACTTACAGTCCAGAAAAAATTGAAACTGAGGAATAAGATTGCAGAGAGGAAAGTGCCTGTACTGAAGTTGTACACTTTATTACAAATTAAGAATATCCTGACTTCTCCACAAAAATATATACGGGATGCGGAATAATCAAAAAGCATTGATTATTCCGGTTGATTCTTTATCTTTTGTATCCCGCTGGGATGCAAAAAAATATCGCCAAAAATTCTACTCCTGCTCAACGCAGGCAGAGCCTGCGTCGAGCTAAAAGCAAGCTCTTACCTTGTAAATAATCGCCAATTATCCGCTCTCACTTTCATTTCACGGTGCATATGAAAATGGCAACAACAGACTGTCTGAAATATTACAAACCTAAGTTCGGTGCAAGATGTCTTCGCTTGCTGCGCAAGCGGAGCGGAAGCATCTTATTTCGAACACAGGCTGTTATCTCGGAAGACCGAAGGTCTTCCCGTTCTTTATGCGGATTTCCCGTCATGTCGACCGGAGCTTGCGCAGCAAGCGAAGTGGAGACAACTTATGTCGAATGCAAGTTTTCCCTTGCCCATAGCTTATTTCCAACAATAACGCCTCAAAAAAAGAATTAACTGCGGATTTTAGAATTTTAAATTTTCAAAATAAAGTTGTATTTTCAAAATAAAGTTGTATCTTTGTCAAAAATTGTGTCATTTCATGAAAATGCTGTCGGTAAGAAAAAACAATGCTTAATTAAATAAAACTCTAAATAAAATAGTTATGAAGAAAAATATTTTTTTAGCGCTTTTTGCAGTGATTTTTAGCGCCTGTACCTTTAATGAGAGCCCTTCGGATTATCCGGAATATTACAGTGATATATTTACAATAAA
>JAITJX010000085.1 GCA_031278765.1 Tannerella sp.
CCATCTGTAGAGCCTGCATACTCCCTGCTATACCCGGACTGCGTGATAAACACCACCCCGCAACCTTATGCGGATAATAATCAGTCGGTAACGACAAATACGCAAAACCACCATGCAGCCGGAAATGGTGATAACTGTTCGTCGTGCGCGTGTAACTCCGCTTGCGGGGAACTAAAAACCCGAAACCCTTAGCCTGAAAAACCTGTCCCGACCCCGACCACCAACCGCGACCTGTTTCGCACCCTCCTGTCGGATTTGATTAACCCCAAACACGAACCGGCATTACCGGCCGATAAGATTGACTGGTCCTGTTTTGAAAGCGGAATGATACGGGTGTATTATGGGAGAATTTCATCATCAGTGAACGAAAAAAGTATAACGAATACAAACAAATTGCCGTCAATACCTACTTTTTGGCGTAATTTCGCCCAACAGGAAATTGATTATATAGAAGAACGGGATGGATGTCTGTATGCTTTTGAATTTAAATGGAATGAGAACAGAAAAAGCAAATTGCCGCCGGCATTTGCAGAAACTTATCCGGAGCATCGTTATAATGTGATTAATCCGTCAAATTATCTGGAGTTCATATAAGTCTCAGACAGATATGAAATGCAAAATCATTTAAAGCAAGTGATACGGAAAAAATCGAAATTGTATTAAAAATGTTAATTGTTATTACAGCGATTTGTCAAAGATGAAAAGTCATTTTCCCGCATGGGATACAATCAAAAGTTTGGAAGACATATTCAAAGAAACATATCAAGCATGGAGAGCAAAAAAACAATAACGGTCAACATCGTAAACCGCGATTATCCACCATATAAAGGAATTACAGGAGAATCTGCAGCAGAACTGGCCAAATATCTTTTAGAAGCAGGTTTTCAAGTGAATATTATTCATACTGATGCACCCTTTTGGGGAGTAAATGACAGTATTCCCACAGGCAATATTTTCAAAGTTAAAACTTTATATTATGGGAAGAACAAATTATTGCGACTGTTTGCCAATTTGCTGTCCGGATATTTTCTGATAAAAAAATCAAAAAAAATTCCGTGCGACGTAACAATTGTCATGACAGATCCATCCCTTATAAACATGTGGGCGTCTCTCTTACTGAAAAAAGGGAAATGGATTTTATGGGCAATGGATTTATATCCGGAATCTTTTGCCGCCGGAAAACTTATTTCCGAAAACAATTATCTTTATGAAAAATTATATCAACTGACCGTTAAAAATGCGCCCCGGCATATTATTTCATTAGGACCTTTGCAAATGATACACCTGCAAAACAGATACAACAGATCCGTCTCAAATTTTTCCTCTCTTCCCTGCGGAATATATGAGGCAAAAGAATCCGCCGATTCCGAGAGCCCCCGATGGGCTAACGATACCACAAAGATCTGTCTGGGCTATTGCGGGAATCTTGGCGCTGCACATTCGTTGGAGTTTTTATACGCTATTGCAGATCACCTGGATATTAAAAAATTTAAGATGGTCATATCGGTATATGGCTTAAAAGCGGAAACTTTGAAACATTACGTACAAGGTAAAAGCGGAGTAGAACTCATCCCGCCGGTCAAACGTGAACACCTGAAATATATTGACATACATCTGGCGTCATTGCTTCCACAATGGACGCATATATCCGTACCCTCCAAAACAGTAAGTTCGGTTTGCGCCGGAAGCGCATTTTTATATTACGGAGAAGAAGATTCCGACAACTGGTTCTTGCTGAAAGACGCCGGATGGCTGATTCCTTACGGAGAAAATATAGAAAAAGAAGTAATAAGATTTCTTCAACAATTCGACGGAAAAGATTTGGAACAAAAAAAAGAAGCGGCACAGAAAATTGCAAAAAAGCTAACTGCCGATAAAATACAGGCGTTCCGGGAAATCGCGACGAATATCCAGCATCAGGCGCTCGAATAAAAAAATTGGAAACAACAGCTGAAAAATTATAAAATATTTAAAAATATGAACGAAAAACTAAAAAAAATCCTGCCTCATGCGGCAGCTATAATTCTGTTTATCGGACTGTCGGTAATCTATTTTTATCCGGTAATGTTTGAAGACAAAGACCTTTACCAGAGCGACCTTCAAAATATGGCCGGCTGGGGTAAAGATTTGAGAGACTATCACAAAGAAACAGGAGAATACGCCTTCTGGTCA
Organism: Tannerella sp.; assembly: GCA_031278765.1. Taxonomy (GTDB): domain Bacteria; phylum Bacteroidota; class Bacteroidia; order Bacteroidales; family Tannerellaceae; genus Tannerella. The sequence continues at coordinate 2,173 of JAITJX010000085.1, forward strand.
AATTCAATGTTTAGCGGAATGCCCGCCAACTACACATTTATGCCCTCTCACACAAATATTTTCAGACCTGTAAGTAAAATTTTCAGACTTAATCTGTCGGATGCGCACGTGGGCGTTCTGTTTGTTTATTTATTTGGATTTTACATCTTCCTGATAACCCTGGGATGCAAACCACTGTTAAGCATCATCGGTTCGATTGCTTATGCTTTCGCGTCATACAATCTGATCATCCTGGAAGCCGGACATATAAATAAAGGGCTTGTAATGGCCACCATGGCGCCCGTTCTGGGAGGCGTTATTCTGTGTTACAGGAAGAAATATCTTTCAGGCGGATTTATCACTCTGATTTTTACCGGCATCAATGTCGTATGGTCGCACCAGCAAATAAGTTATTATTTATTGCTAATGATCCTGATATTAACCGTTGTTTATTTCATTTATGCAATAAAGAAAAAAAGCATAAAGGAATTTTTTATTTCGTCAGCCGTTTTGCTGGCAGCGGCGGCATCAGGAATTGCACCCTCAGCAGGAACATTGCTTTCAACAATGGATTACACCAAAGACACCATGCGTGGCGGTTCGGAATTAAAAAAAACAGGAACTGCCGAAAAAGAAAATTCGGGACTCGACATCGAATACGCCTACGCCTGGAGCTATGGCAAAAGCGAAACAATGACGCTTTTGATACCAAATTTCAACGGTGCAAGCTCGCATTACAATATCGGTGAAAATTCCGAATTATACCGTTTTCTGCGACCGACAGGTCAGGCAAAGCAGATTGTTAAAAACGCCCAGATGTATTGGGGCGGCAAACCGTTCACCTCAGGACCCAACTACGCGGGAGCAATCGTTTGCCTGCTCTTCATCATGGGGCTGATCATTGTGAAAGGACCTGAAAAATGGTGGTTGCTTGGAGCGACGTTGCTTTCGTTCATCCTTGCATGGGGTAAAAACTTCTCCGTTATAAATGATTTCCTGTTTTATCACCTTCCGCTCTACAATAAATTCCGTACTCCGGAAATGGCGCTGGTCATAGCAGGCGTTACAATGACAACACTTGCAATTCTGGCTTTGAAACAAATGCTCGACAAGAAAGAAAACCGCAGACAATACTTGAACCCGCTTTATATTTCAGCCGGAATAACGGGCGGATTATGTCTGATTTTTGCCCTGTTTGGAGGCATACTTATGGGTTTTACGGGAGAAGCCGACAGACAGTTAGACCCTGACATGCTTGCGGCAATCGTTTCCGACAGGAAAAACATGCTTGCCGGCGACGCCTGGCGTTCACTGATATTCATTCTCGCAGCCGCCGCCATGCTATGGTATTATACCACCGGAAAATTGAAAACAGTATACCTGATCTCCGTTACAGGAGCGCTTATCCTTGTCGACTTATGGACGGTCGACAGGCGTTTTCTCGGAGAAGACGACTTTTTCCCGAGAAAACGTAACAACACAATCGTCGCAACAGAGGCGAACAAACAAATTATGCAAGATAAAGATCCCGATTATCGAGTATTCAATCTTGCCACAAACACATTCAACGAATCCCGCACATCCTGTTTCCACAAATCCATCGGCGGATACAGTCCGGCTAAATTGCAGCGCTACCAGGACATCATCGATTATTACCTGGGAAACAGGGAGGTGATGAACAAAACCGTCAGTGAAATTATAACCGCAAAAGGAGACTTTCGTAATATAGACGCCAACGCCTTTCCCGTAATAAACATGTTAAATACGAAATATCTCATACTGCCGGCGCAAAACGGCGCTACGGTCCCGCTACAAAACCCCTACGCTTTGGGCAATGCGTGGTTCGTCGACGAAATCAAATGGGTAGACACACCCCTTCAGGAGATCGAAGCATTGAAAACCTTCCATCCAGCGCAAACGGCATACATTGACAGGCAATGGCAGGATAAACTCCCCAACTGGCAAACGCTTCAACACGAAAAAGACAGCACGGCCACCATCCGTTTGACCGCTTACGTCAATCCGGGCAACCTGATATATGAAAGTAACAGTTCAAAACCCTCGCTGGCAGTATTCTCCGAAATTTATTACAAGACATGGAAAGCATTCGTCGACGGTCGGGAAGCGCCGCTCATCCGTGTAAATTATATACTGCGGGCGATGGAAATCCCCGCCGGAACGCATAAGATTGAATTTAAGTGTATCGACGGGATTTTCCTCAGATGCGAAAAAATCTCTGTGGCTTCATCCTGGATTACGGGAATTTTAATCCTCTGTGTATTGGGATTCCGGATATGGAAAGAAATAAGAAATGTATATAAAAAATAAAAAATACGCTGTTGTTTTTTTATTTTGATATTAAGCGGAGAAGCACTTGCATTTCCGCTTATTTTTTTTGGATGCGGAAACGGCAAGAAAAACCGCAAGAACGTTGTGAACATACACAATAACTTTCTATAAGAACCTTTCAGAGTTCTATAAGAACGTTATACAGTTCTATAAGAACCTTATAACCTGTCATATCTATATATGTATTGAATCTTATCCCGTACCGGATGGTTTCTATCCCGTACGGGATGGTTTTCATCCCGTACGGGATGGTTTCTATCCCGTACGGAATGGTTTTCATCCCGTACGGGATAAGTTTTATTTTGTACGGAATCGGTTTCATCTCGTACGAGACAGGCTTCATTATGTATGAAATGAAATTTATTATGTACGTATTGACGAATAAAAAGTACAATGACAGGGAAAAACAGCGCCGTTTATTTTCTCTTTTGATATTGTTTTGCATAGTCTCTATATTCATTTTTTTTTATACGAAAATCATATTGCAAAAATAGATATTATTTTTTTTATAAAAAAACGTTTTTTGATTAAATTTTATTTCGGGATATTATTATCAGCGCCTCTATTTTTCCAGATCTGACGCCGGCTGCGTTGCCGTAAGAGTAGAAATATTGCGTATCCTGTTTTCCGTACCCTGTGAGAGCGCGTCTTCCACCTGTGAGAGCGCGTCTTCCAATGGCGGTCTCCTCCCCTACCCTTCTCGCTCCACATTGGGCGAAAGCAAACGGATAAAGCGTTTCGGGATTACCAAAAGATATTTATCCGTTTGATTCGTTAGAAAACCTGAAAAAAGTTTTTTTGTTTCGTGCAATTAAAATTTCGGAATTTTTATGTAATTTTGAGGCTGTTTTAATGACAATTTTAAAATAATTTGTTTTATATATATAATATGTATGAAAAATCATATATTTACTATCAAACTGTTATGCTTCCTGGCGACAATCATCGGCAGCGCCGGCAGTTGGGGGCAAACTTCCCGCAAACTGATCCCCGACGGGAACACAGTTAAAATCATAGGGACACGCTTCAGTGTAGATTATCTCAACAACAATACTCCATCCGAAACGGCAAATGCAAAAAGTAACGTATTCGACGGGAATTTAAGTACATTTTTCGCTTCCTATGACCGTTCCTATACATGGGTCGGTCTGGATTTGGGCGAAAAACATGTGATCACCAAGGTTGCTTACGCGCCACGTCCGGACTGGGATCAACGTCTCTTGCTGGGCGTATTGGAAGGCGCCAATCATCCGGATTTCGGAGATGCGATACCGCTGTGCATCATTAGCGTAAAACCTCCTTCGGGACAGCTGACGCAACAGGAGGTGAACAATTCGCGCGGATTCCGTTATGTACGCTACGTAGGCCCCTCCGATGTGCGGTGCAATATTGCCGAACTTGAATTTTACGGTTACGAAAGCGAAGGAAATGATTCCCGCCTGCACACGATTACCAATATCCCCGACGTAATCATTCATACGGAAAACGCGGAAGAAATTACATCGAAAGAACAGTATATTAAGGGAATTATCTCTTTTATTTCCGATAACGGCGCAACTGTTTATACCGACAGTCTGGAAATAAGAGGACGTGGAAACGCCAGTTGGGGATTTGATAAAAAACCTTATCGAATAAAACTGTATAACAAAAAATCAATATTCCCTGCACATCCGGCGGAAGGAAAAAACTGGACGCTGATCAGCAATCATGGCGACAAGACGCTGATGCGTAATCTGCTGGCATTCGACATCGGTAAACGGTTACGGATGCCCTATACGCCGGCAGGACGTCCTGTGAATGTTTTTCTCAATGGCGAATACAAAGGCTGCTATCAGTTTTGCGACCATATCGACGTGCGTGAAAACCGTGTGGATATTAAGGAAATGAAATCAACGGACATTTCCGGCAATAACCTGACGGGCGGTTATCTGGTGGAAATCGACGCCTACGCAACAAGCGAAAAGGAATGGTTTACTTCGCTCTGGGGAATACCCGTCGTCATCAAATCGCCCGACGACGACGTCATTGTCCGCCAGCAGAGGGAATACATAAAAACCTGTTTCAACAATATGGAAACAGCAATATATTCATCTTCTTATACCCATCCGACTTTAGGCTTTCGTAAATGCGTGGATACCGAAACGTTACTCAAACATTTCTTAGTGGGCGAGCTAAGCGGTAACACGGATACTTACTGGAGCGTTTACATGTATAAACAACGCAATGATGATAAATTTTATTTCGGTCCGGTATGGGATTTCGACCTGGCTTTTGAAAACGACAACCGAACTTATCCGCTTAACGAAAAAGGCGACTGGATATACAAATTCGGAAGCGCCGCCGGAAACACTGCCACCATGATAAACCGCCTGCTCTCGGACGCTAACCTCCAGGCCGAATTGCGCGCCATGTGGTCAAACTTCCGCGACTGGGGCATGATCACTGCGGAAGAACTGTTGAAAACCGTCGACGATTACGCCCTGGAAATATACGATTCGCAGGAACTTAATTTCATACGCTGGGACATCAGGAACAAATATGTACATCAGATGTGGGGACGAAGCGAAAACTATGAAGGCGATGTGGCAATCGTGAAAAATTATATCCGTCAAAGGATAGCATGGATTGATAACAAATTAAATTATATCCCCAACCCTGACAATACAAATCCATACGGCAATGCCAATCACAGCAATGTATGGGATATTACAGCCAATGTATGGGCGCAAAACCGTATCATCCGCGTGGACGGCGTCAGGGAGGCGGTCAGGATAGAAATTGTAAACATTGCAGGACAAACAGTTTATAAACGGGAAATCAATGAGGATACATCCTTCTCCGTATCGTCGTCGGGAATGTACATCGTATGCCTTTCAAATTCAAACGGAAAGAGTAAACGTTTCAAAATAATAATCTCTTAAGAAAAACGTTTGAAAATCCGTATGACACATTTGCAACATTAATAAAATATATACATCATGAACAAAAAAATTTTAGTTACGGGCGGAACAGGATATATAGGCTCGCATACTGCGGTTGAACTCCAAAATTGCGGATACGAAGCAGTAATAGTAGACAATCTGTCAAATTCAAACGAAAATGTCATCGACGGGATAACAAAAATTACAGGCATCCGCCCTGCTTTCTACAAGACGGACTGTAACGATAAAAACGCGCTTGAAGAGGTAATAAAAGCACATCCCGATATTCAGGGCATCATCCATTTCGCAGCCAGCAAAGCAGTGGGCGAATCGGTCGAACAGCCGCTTAAATATTACCGCAACAACATCGTTTCGTTGATCAATCTCCTCGAATTAATACCTGTATACAACATCAAAGCATTCGTGTTTTCTTCATCCTGTACCGTATACGGACAGCCCGAGATGCTGCCCGTCGCCGAAAATGCGCCGATAAAACCGGCTATTTCTCCCTACGGAAATACAAAACAGATAAGTGAAGAAATTATCCGCGATACGATTCACTCCGGAGCAAAATTCAACAGTATTATCCTGAGATATTTCAACCCGATCGGCGCTCATCCGAGCGCAGAAATCGGCGAACTTCCCATTGGCGTCCCGCAAAATCTTGTGCCTTTACTTACACAGGCGGCTGCCGGAATAAGAGAGGTATTAAACGTTTTCGGCGATGATTATGATACTCCCGACGGCTCCTGTATTCGCGATTACATCAATGTCGTTGATCTGGCAAAGGCGCACGTCGTCGCAATAGAGCGTATTTTGAATGACAGGTCGGAAACACATCTCGAAACGTTTAATCTTGGAACAGGACGAGGCATCTCCGTCTTTGAATTAATCGACATCTTCGAGAAAGCAACGGGAATGAAAGTCCCCTATAAAATAACAGGACGTCGCGAAGGAGACATCGAAACGGTCTGGGCTGATCCCACATACGCCAATGAAACGCTTGGCTGGAAAACCGAAGAAACACTGGAAGACACCCTTCGCTCTGCATGGAAATGGCAGGAAAAAATAAACCAGAACTTACATTCTCCCGAAAAATGTACTTCCGCAGAATAAATATGTAATTAAAACAACATGCTTCTAACATTTAAAATGTATTCCTTCCTTTTGAAGGTGATAACAGTTTGTCTGTTGTTCTATCAAAGGCATTTCTCCTGGCGGAAGACGACAAAATAACAGATATAACAATCACTTCGCAAATTAACAGGAAATAATCAGTGTATGTAGAAATTATATCCGCTTCCGTCTTATTTATAAATTTTCCTCAGCGTTTCCAGGTCTTCAAGTCCTTGACGGAAAATGATTTTCCGTACGAATGATTTGATGAAACCAAGTCCATATCCGTAAATTTGTATAAACGAAGTAATGATCGAAATTCCTGCGATTTTGATGCTTTTTGTTTTGGCGAGCGAATCCAAAAACAGTAATAATATGTAAACTGCCGGAAATATTAAAACCCAAACAGAGATAAAAATTGCAAGTAAAACGACAATTATACTTCCTGTTACGAAAACAGCCGGTAATGTATGTACCGGCTTTAGAGAATCGGGATATAACTTGTATAAATTAATGCGTGCCTGGCCGAAGATATTTACCTGTTTGTAAAACTTTTTCAGGTTCACACGGCGTTTATGAAAAACAAAGGCATCACGGTACAGTTTTGTCGTAAATCCTGCATTATTTATCCTGATGCTCAGATCAATATCTTCGCCATACATGTCCTTGAACCCGCCAATTTTCTCATAGACCGCACGTGAAAAACCCATATTAAAAGTGCGTGGTTTGAATTTTTCCAGATTGACTTTTCCGCCCCGAATCCCGCCGGTAGTCAGAAACGACGTCATTGCATAATTCACCGCCTTTTGCATTGCGGTGAAAGCAGGATGTTCTTTGTCCGGCCCTCCGAAACAGTCTGCACAGTCATTTTGCAAACATCTGTTTAACGTTTCAAAATAATGTCCCGGAACAATGCAGTCGGAATCGAAAAAAACGAAATAATCTCCTTTTGCCGCTTTCATTCCTGTATTGCGCGTATCGCTTCGTCCGGTGTTTTCTTTTACGATATAATTGATATTGAGTATTGAATGGTATTTTTCAACTTCTGCCGAGCATGGTTTCGTCGAGCCGTCTTCGACCAGGACAAGTTCAAAATTTGTGTATGTTTGAACCGCAAGGCTCTCCAATAATTCGGCAATCTCGTCGAGACGGTTATATACGGGAACTATTATTGAAAAAAACATATGCGGAAAAGAATTATGAATGTTCCTCTTTTATTTAATATTTAATTCGTCGATCAGTCTTTGAGATTTCCCCCACTTTTCAATCATCCACAACACGTAGCGGATATCAACGCTTATAGTCCTTTGCAAGTCAGGTTCAAAAGCAATATCTCCACTCATTGCTTCCCAGTTGCCATCGAAGGCAAGACCTATCACCCGTCCGTTTTTGTCGAATACCGGACTGCCTGAATTTCCACCTGTTATGTCGTTGTTCGACAAAAAGCAAAGCTGCAAGTCTCCCCTTTCATTCGCATAAGGTCCAAAATCGCGTTTGCGCACGATTTCCAGGATTTCAGGCTGTACCCGAAATTCATAACTTGTTGAATCTTCCTTTTCAAGGATTCCTTTTTGCGTAGTGTAATAATTGTACCACGCAGCATCAAACGGACAATATCCCTTTATGGAACCGTAACTCAGACGCATTGTAAAATTGGCGTCGGAGGGCAATGATTTTTCGGGATACATTTTTTGCAATCCTGTAAAATAGAGTCTTTTTCCTTTCATTATGTCATATTCCTCATCCCTTGTCGATTGAACCAGGTTCGTAATAGATTTTGATACGGAAGCGGCCAGCAGAGCCGCCGGGTCTTTTTTGATATAAGCGTTATATTTTTTCTTGTCTTTCAGTAACTCGACAAGTTTTGTTTCCGACGTTACAGCCGTTTTTGCAAACAAATCAGCCACATAACGCTTATAGTCTCCCTTGTATTTTTTGTCGATATCTTTGTAAATATCAGGAAGATGACGGGATGGTATTTTTTCTTTTGCTATTTTCAGCATCTCGGCAAGCACTTTTTGGTCGAGCGTTGCGTCGTAATCTTTAAAGAATGGCCTGACACGCTCGTTAAGGATATCTTCTATATCTACGGTTGAAAGATTGTCTTTTTTGATTCTGTTGAAAGTATTTGTGAAACGTATGATCTCGGCGCCGTTTGAGAAGGTTTCGGTCATATATGCGAGGTATTTTTTAGGATCGTCCGAATTTTTGTATCCGTTTTTCAAAATATCGAGTACTTTCCCGTAAATATCTTTGTTTTCGGATTTTTGCGCCCATTTGTCAAATTCCGCTTCCTGTTTCTGTTTGTGGTCGATTACGTGCAAACGGGCAAGTCCGCGATTCATCCCGATGGAGTTTTTCCAGTAATTTGAACTTCCGGCATATTTTGAAGCGTATTTGATACGTGTTGCATCGTCTCCTTCCATGGCTTCTTTCCAGATATTCTGTTTTATTCCGCGAACTTCGATGCGAGGTTTGTTATTACTTTCGATGCGCTGTTCAACGCCCCAGGATGACAGATAACGGTCTGTGCTTCCCGGAAAGCCGATTGTCATAGCGTAGTCTTCTTCCTGATAACCTTTTGATGATATTTCGGCTACAAATTTCGGGTGATACGGACGGTTTTCGGCGCTGTATTCTGTCGGCTGATTTTCAGCATTTGCATATACGCGAAATACTGAAAAGTCGCAAGTATGGCGAGGCCACATCCAGTTGTCGGTGTCGCCTCCGAATTTCCCCAGAGACGTTGGCGGAGCGAAAACTAAACGGACATCCCGATATACATTATATACAACAAGATAAAACTTGTTCATGCTATAAAAGGGTATAACGCTGGCTTCCAGAAATTTGTCCTTGCTGATTTCTTTACTTATAATATAACCCAGAGAATCAGCTGCCTTCAGACGTAAAAATTCATTGTCCATACCGGCTATTTCAGGCAAAATCTTGTCGCTGACGTCCTGTATCTCTTTCAGATAGCGTACAACCAATCCTTTAACCGGCAGTTCATCTGCGAAACTTTGCGATATGAAGCCGTTTTTCAAATAATCGTGTTCTACGCTGCTGAGTTTTTGTATCGAACCGTATCCGCAATGATGATTTGTAAAAATCAAACCATCTTTTGAAACGGTAATGCCGGTGCAGCCGCCACCGAATACAACAACCGCATCGGCTATACATGCCGAATCTTTGTCGTACAGATATTGATACTCTGGGGCGAATCCGAGCTCTTTCATGCGAGCCAGATTCTGTTTGGTCAATTCGTTTACAATCCACATGCCTTCATCGGCAATTGCAAAATTTAACCCTGATATAAAAAGGATTATAACTGCTAAAAAAAATTTGAAATTCATATCTACTGTTATTTTAAATTATATTCCGAATAAAAATTATGTTGCAAATGTAAGGTTTTTTTATTTAACCTGAAATCCGCAATCAAAAAATTTGTCAATTCCGGTAATGTCTCATACGAATATTTCCGTCTTCCCGCCATTCCCTTTTATTTATTTAAAAAAATACGGAAATCTGCAATGACAGAAGGAGTATCTTCTCGGGGAAAAAACTGTGTATACGTGTGATGTATGTGTGCTTATATGTGTCGCGAATATGAACACGGCGTTGCAGCGTAGATGAAATCTTAACATATCATTAATCTTTGTGTAACGATAAAGAAATATTGCCGTCATACTTTTACTGCAATAAAAGACAAGCAAGATGGAAACAGTAAAGTTAAGCGGTTTTCAGGCGGAATTGAAATCAGGGTTACAGGTGTTTCTCGATGAGCAAAAAGACAAATATCCGCATGATGATTTACTCAGGATAGACCTTCATTGTCATGACCACAACAGTGATGAACCCGACGAGCTTCTCGGACGTATCTTAAAAGTATCCGAGACCTGGTTGCCGAGCGAACGGCTGATGCGGGAATTACAAACAAACGGATGTAACGCTTTCACGGTTACGAACCATAACAATGCGCGTTCGTGTTATGAGCTTCGGGATAAGGGATTCGACATACTTGCCGGATGCGAGTTCAGTTGCATGGTTCCCGATTATGACATCGGAATACATGTCCTCGCTTACGGATTTTCGCCCGAACAGGAAATCAGGTTGAATAAACTCCGCCGGAATATATATCTTTTTCAGGAGTATGCTCTGAAACACGATATTCCTACCGTTTGGGCGCATCCGTTATATCATTATCAAGTAAAGAGAATGCCGCCGGTGGATTTTTTTCGGAAAATGGGACTTGTGTTCGAGCGGTTTGAAGTCCTGAACGGGCAGCGTGATACATGGCAAAACATGCTGGTAAAAGAATGGATAACGGGACTTACTCCGGATAGAATTGACGATTTTTCAAAAGAATTTGATATTGATCCCTCGACATACTGTTCTGATAAATACAAGAAATCGTTCACTGGAGGATCGGACAGTCATATCGGTATTTTTGCAGGACTGACAGGGACATATCTCTATATCCCCGACCTGAAAGAAAGATTGAAAAACGAAGCGGCGTCGACGCTAGCGCTCGAAGCAATCAGGAATGCCGACATGATTCCGTACAGCTCGCATCAAAACGCCGAAAAACTTACTGTTGCTTTTCTTGATTATGTTTCGCAAGTCGCCCTCAATTACAAAGATCCGGGATTAATGCGTTTGTTACTGCATCGGGGCGCTGTTTCCGATAAAATATTAGCGTTCATACTGTCCAATATCTTTCTTGAGGTACAGCGTCATAAGGTTACGATTTCTTTTGTCCGTCTGTTCCATGAATCGCTGATGGGTAAATCGCCGTCGTTCCTGAAAAAACTTGCGCTGAAACCTTCATATAAACCGGTATTCGACGAAATTGCAAAGATGGCGAAATCTCACCGGAACGCATCGCACGATATTGTCGGCGAATATAATCAATCAGTTCACAATATCAATGAAAAATTAAACGAAATACTGTTTTCACGCATCAGCAAAAAAATAGAGAAACTTGATTTGAATAGCAAATTGTCGCCTGACAAAATAGGAGACTTGCTTGTAAAACTTGATTTACCGAGCGATATACGGTCGTATGTCAGTTCCGGCGAGGCGGACAAGAACGAATCGGCAATCAATCTTTCCGAATTTCTGGATGGCCTTTCATTTCCGTTTTTTGCTTCGGCACTCGTTTTGTCGGCACATTATACAAGCGCAAAAGTGCTGTTCAACACCCGTCCGTTCCTGAAAGAATTTTCACGGCATATCGGTAAATACGAACATCCAAGGCGGGCATTGTGGCTGACCGATACTTTCGGTGATAAAAACGGGGTATCGAGTGCGCTTCAATCTATACACCGTAAAATAAAGGACGACAATCTGCCCGTAGACATGCTTGTGTGCAGCAACCAAATCGAGCCGGACGAACATTTGATTGTACTGCCTCCGCTCTGCGAATTTTCCGTTCCTTTGTACAACGATCAGCCTGTACGTATTCCCAATCTGCTGGCGTTGCATAAATTGTTTCACGAAAGGGAATGTGACCGTATTATATGTTCGACCGAAGGAGTGATGGGTTTGATGGCTCTTTATCTTAAAAGCGCTTATTCGGTTGAAGCATCGTTTTATGTGCATACCGACAGGGTTATGTTTGCACGGAAAATATTGAATCTGAATGTTCATAACCTCAACCGTATCCGGCGTATACTGAGAGCGTTCTACGGTTCGTTTGACAAGGTGTTTGTCCTCAACACCGACCAGCGAAAATGGCTGACCGGTCATGATATGAAATTAAATCCCGAAACAGTCAAACTGACGGCATATTGGGCTGACGAAATTTTCACTCCGCAGGACGTCACAAAAAAAGATATTTTAGGTCTCGCAAACGACGCTCCCATCATTCTGTATGCGGGCTGGTTGAGCGCTGAAAAAGGCGTGATGGAGTTACCGGAAATATACCGTAATGTGCGGAAAACATGCACGACGGTACAGCTCGTGATTGCGGGACAAGGACCCGCTGCAGACGCTCTCAAAAACGAATTACCGGAAGCCATCTATCTCGACTGGCTGGAACGCGACCGATTGCCTGCCGTTTATTCGTGTGCCGATTTGTTTGTGTTTCCTTCACGCTTCGACACTTTCGGTTGCATAGCGCTCGAAGCCTTAAGTTGCGGTCTTCCGGTGGTCGCATACAAGACCAAAGGCCCAAAAGATATTATCGTCCACGAACGTAACGGATATATCGTGAACACGTCAAAAGAAATGACAGATGTCATATCATCGTATCTTCAAAACCGCGATTTACATTCCTCATTCCGGAAAGCCGCCTCCGAACGGGCTAATGACTATAAAGTCGACAATATTATGAACGATTTTATTAAGGAAATTGGCCTTGGATAAACGGAACGGAAACGATATTTTGCGCAACAGAGATTTATCTGTCATGTGGCAAATGCTTACCGTTTACGTAATCTTTCCGTCACATCATTAATTTACCTTTGTCGTGTCAAAAAAAGAAGAAGATAAACACACAACTGTTTAATTTGATATAAACAACAGCTATGGGAAAAGTAAGAGTGGTTTTTTTTGCGGATATATTGATAAGTGACTTTGACGGGGCGTCAAGAACCATGTTTCAACTGATTGGGAGGATACCTGCCGATCAGTTTGATTTCCTGTTTATCTGTGGCTTGGGACCGGAACATGTCAAAGGTTTTAAGTGTATTCATATCAACACACTGGGTGTTCCCGGTAATAAAAATTACAGATTTGCAGCGCCTTTGTTGCAAAAAGCGGAACTGGACAGGGAATTGCAGTCATTTTCACCCGATGTGATTCATATTTCTACCCCCTCCCTGCTCGGAAATTATGCATTGAAGGCGGCCAGGCGTCTGGGCGTGCCGGTTATCTCAATTTATCATACACATTTTATCAGTTATGTGGACTACTATGTAAAAAATTTCCCGTTTCTGATTGATTTCGCCAAGCAACAGGTCAGGGAACTGCTCAAGTCGTTCTATAACCAGTGTGACACGGTTTATGTACCGTCGAATAGCATCATGCGGGAGCTGACGGCCGAAGGCGTCAGACCCGATGTGATGAAACTGTGGGAGAGAGGAATCGACCGAACTTTTTTTTCTCCGGCTAAACGCAATCCGGAACTGATGAAATCGCTTGCAGGCAATGACAATCCCTGTATTCTGTTCGCAAGCCGGCTTGTATGGGAGAAGAATCTGCAGACTCTGATCAGAGTGTATGACTTGGCAGTGCAGTGGCGTCTGAAATATAATTTTGTGATTGCAGGCGAAGGCGTTGCCCGTGAAGCCATCGAAAAGCAAATGCCCGGAGCTGTATTTCTCGGGCATGTCGGGCATGAACGGCTTGCGGAGATTTATGCTTCGTCGAACGTTTTCTTTTTTCCTTCTATCACGGAAACCTTCGGCAATGTGGTACTGGAAGCTATGGCTTCGGGGCTACCCTGCGTGATAGCCGATAGCGGAGGCAGTCGGGATTTTATCGAAGATGGCGTCAACGGTTTTAAATGCAGTCCGTACGATGTGTCCGGCTTTCTGAATCGGATAGTTGAAATTATTGAACATCCGGAACAAGCTGGACAATTTGCCGAAAAGGGACTGGAAAGCAGCAAAAAATATATCTGGGAGCATCTGGCTTCTGAATATTTCGAAGACCTGAAATCTTTGTCTTATAACTTGCTTGTGGTTTGAAAGATGAAGAAAAGCCTGCGAATATTACTCGTCGCCAGCATACTTGTCTGTTTTTTTATCTTCCTGAAAGCGACGGACATCAGGGCGTCTCTCCGTTTAATAAAACAGCTGAGATTTTACTCTGCGTTCATTCTTGTAACCACTTTTCTGGCCAGCCTTGTCGAGGTATTGGGCTGGAAATGCTGTATAGATTCCCGTCGAAAACCGTCTCTGACGCGACTGTTCATGATCCGGCAAACGGGAAATGCAATCCTCATGTTTAACCCAACCGGTGCCATTGCCGGAGAACTGTTCAATGCCCGGATGTTAACCGGAGAAGGTATAGAGGAGCAGGACGCCTGCAAATCTGTATGGTTGACACGTGCCCTGATGATACTGAGCCAGCTCCTGTTACTTGTCATCGTACTTGTGCAGTTCCTGTTTTTTCTTTCGGATGAATTGTCGCGGGAAATGAAATTTGTCGTCTGCCTCTGTTTATTTGTGCTTCTGCTTGCTATTTCGGGTTTGGCCTTCCTGCTGTTGCGGAAAGGAAAGGAAACGGAAACCGGACCTAACGGAAAAATACGGCATACAGTCATCTCCCAAATTGAAAAAATGCGTTTTTTGCTGGCAGCGCATATCTGCATACATCCCGGGAAGACGTCCGTCGCATTTCTCCTCTTCTCCGCACACTGGATTTTAGGGTCGCTGGAACTGTTTTTTATCCTGTACTTTTTACATTATCCGGTCGATGTATGGGATAGCATATTCCTGGATACCCTAATCATTGTACTGAAGTCGACGGCCAGCTTCATTCCCGGACAACTGGGAGCCGAAGAACTGATAAACAAGTTTGCCCTGCATTTGCTGGGCATAGATTCTCCTGACCTGTGGCTATCGGTTTCCATCCTCCGGCGGGCGCGACAACTGTTTTGGAGCGGGATGTCGCCGCTTTTTCACATACAGTTGAGAAGAGGGAGAACGCGGCGTAGCGTTGCCACGTCGAAGCAAAAGTAAGCTTCTTCGTCTGCAAACAGAGCGCACGATTTATTATATCTTTCTTAACCATTTTGTTGCGTTTTTGTAATAAATGAAAACGAATTTTGCACCGAAATAATTATTAATTTTGAATTATGAAAAGATGTATTTCTGCATTTATTTTGACAGGAGTGGCTTTGTCCACAGGCGCAGTATCCGTATTTGCTCAAACCTCTGTCAGGGGAACTGTTTACGAAGATCTCAACCGGAACGGACAGCGAGACAGGAAAGAAAAAGGAATTGCCGGGGTCGGGGTCTCGAACGGGAGAGAGGTGTCGCTAACCGATGCGTCGGGGAAATACCTTCTGCCGGCAAGTGACGACTTTATCGTTTTCGTTATTAAACCGGCAGACTATCAACCGGCTTTGGACGAGTATAATCTGCCTCGATCGTATTACAGGCATAAACCATACGGCTCGCCCGACAGTTTCTACAAAGGCATGGATCCTACCGGAACACTTCCCGCTCCGCTGGATTTCGCCCTGTACAAATACGATGAACCGGAATCATTTATCGCCTTGCTTTTCGGGGATACTCAGCCGTATAACGAGCAGGAAATGGAATACCTGAAACGCGGAATTATTGCCGAAGTTCAAAATATCCGGGAAGCCAGCTTTGGGATAACCCTCGGCGACCTGGTCGGAGACCGTCTGGATCTCCATTTGCCTTACAAGCAGATAATCAAACAGACAGGAATACCATGGTACAATGTGATGGGCAATCACGACATGAACTATGACGCTAAAGAAGACCGCCTTTCGGACGAATCGTTTGAAGCCTGTTTCGGTCCGAACAATTATGCATTCAATTACGGAAAAGCGCACTTCATTGTCCTGGACGACATTCTGTATCCGCATCCGTTGACGGGAAAAGGCTATTGGGGCGGTTTGAGGGATGACCAGCTCGCTTTTGTCAGAAATGATCTCGCTCATGTCCCGCACGACCGCCTGATAGTCGTTTCGATGCACATTCCGCTGATTGACTCAAAAGGTGTAAAGGCGTTTTGCGACGCCGACCGGCAAGAATTGTACAAAATACTGAAAGATTATCCGGACGTCCTCTTCCTTTCCGCCCATACGCATATCCAGACACAACACCGCATCGGGAAAGCACAGGGCGTCGACCGCGAAAAACCGCTCCATGAATACAATGCAGGAGCAGTTTGCGGCGACTGGTTCTCGGGTATATTGAATGAAAAAGGTATTCCTGTATCTACCATGCACGACGGAACGCCCGCCGGCTATGCTTTCCTGCGAATCGAAGGAAATCAGTATGTACTGGATTATAAAGTATTGGGAAAACCGGACGACTATCAAATAGCGCTGTACCATCCGAAAGCAGTTCCTTCTCAGCGTCCTGCCAGCGCTTCTATCTATGCCAACTTTTTCATGGGAAGTCCGGATGATACGGTGGAATGTCGGATCGACAACGGCGCATGGACAAAGATGCAGCGGGTAGAAGAGTTTGATCCGGCTTATTACCGTTACGTACAGGATTGGGACTACATGGAACATTTGGCGCCCGGTCGCCGTCCGTCCAATCCGGTTGTCTGTACTCATCTGTGGAAAACACGGATTACAACTGTGTTGCCCGCCGGCGAACATCGGATAGAAGTACGTGCCAAAGACCGTTTTGATCAAGTACATACGGCAAAAAGCACTTATAAAACAGAGTAACATTCGGCATGAAATAGCAGGAAGACATAAGTTTAATTTGTAACATTGTGACGATTACTTTGCAGCGTCAATATTATAACGCTATGGCAGATATAACGCAAATTATCAAGTACGAAGGCGACAACGACACTTTCATCTGGAAGCATCCTTTGGAGGATTTCGCGGCATGGTC
>JAITJX010000023.1 GCA_031278765.1 Tannerella sp.
GGGAAATGGATCAGACCACAGGACTATGTGAGTACGGACAATCTCTTCTACGCCACCAACAGGGCGTTGGCGGACGTGGGAAAAGGATGCTTCATTAACTACTCTCATATTGCTGCTTAATTTTGATTACTTACTTATTATATAATAATTAAAAACAATTTTCTTATGTTCAAAAACTATTTTTTACCGATCAATTTGCTTCTCCTCCTGACGTTTGTGACATGTTCATCTCCCAACGACGAAGAAGAAAAGAAAGAACCCGCCCCGGGAAACATCGTCTATAACAACCTTGCCGCTACCGACGCCCTGAATCGCAAACTGCCTTCATGGGAAGAAGCAGGCGACGTGCGCGACAACAAATCCGTCGGCCTGTTCTACTGGACCTGGCATACACAACAAGCTCTGCACCCTCCCTATAACGTGAGCGAAATACTCAAAGAACATCCCGACGCCATCAACGACTTCAACCATCCCGCCTGGCCTGCGGGCGCGACGAGTTTCTATTGGGGAGAACCCCTGTATGGTTATTACATCGATACCGACCGCTGGGTATTGCGCAGACACGCCGAACTGCTGGCGCTGGCCGGCGTGGACGTCGTCATTTTCGACTGTACCAACGGCAGCTTCACCTGGAAAGAATCCTACATGGCGCTCTGCGAAGTGTTCTCACAAGCCAGAACGGAAGGAGTCAATACGCCGCAGATTGCCTTCTTGCTGGCTTTTTCGCCCACTGATGGAAGCAAACAGGCCATCGAAGAAATCTACCGCGACCTCTACAAACCAGGACTGTATAAAGACCTCTTTTTTATGTGGAAAGGCAAACCTCTGATGATGGCTTACCCCGACAATCTTACCGAAGAAATAAAAAACTATTTCACTTTCCGTCCCGGACAGCCGGGTTATAATCAGGGACCCTCGCGCGACGACCATTGGGGATGGCTGGAAATCTATCCACAGAACGGTTATGCCAGAGGTACTGCTGGATATGAACAGACAACGGTAAGCGTAGCCCAAAACTGGTCGGAAGAACGCGGACTTACCGCCATGAATGCGCCCGGTTCCTTCGGGCGAAGCTATACTAAACGATCCGGACACAACCAAGACCCGGATGCCGTCAATTATGGGTATAATTTCCAGGAACAATGGGAGCAAGCTCTTCAACTCAACCCGCAATTTGTGTTTATTACCGGATGGAACGAATGGATAGCAGGACGGCATGAAAACTGGGGACAGCAATACAATGCCTTCCCCGACGAGTTCAGCCAAGAAGCAAGCCGCGATATCGAACCCATGAAAGGAGGACACGCCGATAATTATTATTACCAGATGGTTGCCAATATCAGGAAATACAAAGGCACAGGACGTCCTGAACCGCCCTCGGAGGCCGTAACCATAACTGTCGACGGCGCAACAGACGACTGGACGGACGTAAAACCCGTATATGAAACTCCACGCGGAAACACCCTGCACAGAAACCACGCAGGATGGAAAGGAATGCATTTTACAAATAATACCGGACGAAACGATTTCGTAAAAACGTTAGTGGCAAGAGACAATGAAAATATCTACTTTTACATGGAAACGGCCGAAAACATCTCCCCCTCGTCCGATCCTGCTTGGATGAGGCTTTTTATTGACGCCGACCGGAAAAGAGAAACAGGATGGGAAGGTTATGATTTCGTCCTGAACCGAACGTCGCCGACAGACCTCAAAATAACGGTCGAACGCAATACCGGAGGATGGAACTGGGAAAAATGCGGAGAAGCAGACTATAAAGTCGCCGGTAAAATCCTGGAAATTAAAATCCCGCGCAGCATCTTGTCGCTAAACGGCAAACTGAACATTGAATTTAAATGGTCGGACAACATGCAGCAGCAGGGCGATATTATGGACTTTTACATTTCCGGCGACGTAGCTCCTGCAGGAAGATTCAATTATATCTACGTTGATAATTGACAATTGATAATTTCGCGTCTCCGTCATCCCATAATTAAAAAAGCGGCTAAATCTTTTTTTGACGAAGTTTGCTGTTTCAATAATTATCCGTATCTTTACGCAAATTTTTCACAATCATTTAAAGGCAAATGAAATTAACGGTTTCTAAAATAATACATATAATACTTTCATTATCATTAAGTATATATGGATATTCCCAAAGCCTTGATCAGGCAAAAATCCTGTATAGCGAAGGGCGTTATGCGGAAGCTAAACCGGCTTTCGAAAAACTTGTCAGGCAATCTCCTAACAACTCTTCGTATAATCAATGGTATGGCGTATGCTGCTATGAAACGGGAGATTTGGAAAATGCCGAAAAATACCTGCTTGTGGCCAATATACGGAAAGTAATGGAATCATACCGTTATCTTGCAATGATATATACGCAAACGGGACGATACGGCACAGCAATCCCTATGTGGGAAGAATATATTGAAATGCAAATCAAGAAAAAAGAAGACGCCACAGAATCGGGAAACAGCCTCAAACAAGTCGAAAAACTTGCAAGAATGGTGCATAATACCGAAGATATTCAAGTAATAGACAGCATTGTGATTGACAAAAGCGATATTTTGACAGCCTATTCTTTCAGTGAAGAAGGCGGCTCTCTTGCAACCTACGATATATTTTTCGGCGTCTCGGACAATGTATCATCCACCGTCTATAAAAATCAAAAGGGAGATAAAATATTTTATGCCCGCCCATCTGAAAACCAGATATACTCGTTGTATTCACAAAGCAAACTTCTTGACACATTCGGAGACGAAAAACTACTGCTCTCCGACCAAACCGCAGACTGCAATTATCCGTTCGTTCTTTCGGACGGTATCACAATGTATTTTGCCTCGAAAGGTTACGGCTCAATAGGAGGATATGACATTTTCGTAACACGATACAACCTGAATACGAATGCTTTTCTCTCCCCCGAACAGATGGGTATGCCCTTTAATTCGCTTGCAAACGACTATATGATGGTTATAGATGAAGCCAAAAACCTGGGATGGTTCGCTACGGACAGAAATCAACCGGAAGATAAAGTCTGCGTATATCTTTTTATTCCGGAAGAAACGAAGAAAAACGTAAATATCGAAAATTCGGATCTGTTGAGAGTCAGAGCATCATTGTCTTCAATAGCATCTACCTGGAAAGAAGGCGCCGACTATTCGGAACTTATAAAACTTGCTCATAAAGCTCCGAACCGAAATCAGGCGATGCGGGAAAAAGACTTTACTTTCATCGTTAACGACAAGACGGTGTATTACAAACTCGACGAAATAACAAGCGACGGTACAAAAGAACTGTATTCCCAATATCTTGAAAAAACAAAACAAATAGACCTCCTAAAAAAGAAACTCGAAGATTTGAGAGACACGTTCAGAAAAGAAAATCCTTCGAAACGCAAGCAATTGTCGGCGGTCATTATCGGAAGCGAAAACAATCTTTACAGACTGATGGAAGAAGCAAGAATGCAGGAAAAACAAGCCCGAAATGCCGAAAACAAAAGATTGGGAATAAAGTATTAATTTCCGGATTATGAAAAAAATTTTCAACTCTTAACTCATAAAATTATGGTCATAGACATTATAATAATTGTATTTCTGATAACGGCAGCAATAGTGCTGATTTTAGCGGAAATTTTTTTGCTGCCCGGAATTACGTTCGCCGGTATCGGTGGCGTTTTGTTTGGCATAGGAGGCATCGCTTACGCATATACTTTGAACTTTCAAACCGGAAATATTACGTTAATCTCATCAGTCGTAGCACTCGGAGGGCTGTTTTTGTGGATGCTGCGAAGCAGTACGTTTAACCGTATTGCACTGAAAACGGATATTGAGTCGAAAATAGCGTCGCCGCGAGAAACGAGTTTGAAAGTGGGCGACACAGGAATTTCCCTCTCTCGTCTTGCACCTGTCGGTAAAGCGCGCTTCAAGGACATTATCGTTGAAGCCAAATCCGTGAACGACTTTATTGACGAAAATACTCCGGTTGTAATTTTGAGTATCGAAGGATACAATGTTATTGTCGAAACAGAAAAACCAATATAAATTGTCAATATTATGAATTTTTTATTATTTATCATGATTGTCGTAGCATTTATTTTGCTATGCATTTTCTTTTATTATGTGCCGTTCCTGTTGTGGATATCGGCAAAAGTATCGGGTGTGAACATATCTCTTATCCAGATGTTTCTGATGAGGATACGTAAAGTCCCTCCCGGAGTTATAACACGTGCAATGATCGAAGCCCACAAAGCAGGACTTAAAACGCTTACGCGCGACGAACTCGAAGCGCATTATCTTGCCGGCGGACATGTCGAAAGAGTTGTCCATGCGCTTGTTTCCGCATCAAAAGCGAACATAGACTTGTCTTTCCAGATGGCAACCGCTATCGACCTTGCCGGACGCGATGTATTCGAAGCCGTTCAAATGTCGGTTAATCCGAAAGTGATCGATACGCCTCCCGTTACGGCTGTTGCAAAAGACGGCATCCAGTTGATTGCAAAAGCGCGTGTAACGGTTCGCGCCAATATCAAACAACTGGTCGGCGGCGCAGGAGAAGAAACAATTTTAGCCCGCGTAGGCGAAGGTATCGTCTCATCAATCGGCTCATCCGAAAGTCACAAAAGCGTGCTGGAAAATCCGGATTCCATATCAAAACTTGTATTGCGCAAAGGACTGGATGCCGGTACGGCATTTGAAATTTTATCTATTGACATTGCCGACATCGACATTGGTAAAAATATCGGCGCGGCGCTTCAAATGGATCAGGCGCAGGCAGACAAAAACATTGCGCAGGCAAAAGCCGAAGAACGCCGTGCAATGGCGGTCGCTACCGAACAGGAAATGAAAGCAAAAGCCCAGGAAGCGCGCGCAAAAGTTATCGAAGCCGAAACGGAAGTTCCCAAAGCAATGGCAGAAGCTTTCCGTAGCGGCAATCTGGGGATTATGGATTACTATCGTATGAAAAACATCGAAGCCGACACCTCCATGCGCGATGCAATAGCCAAACCCTCGACGACGCAAAACAAACCGATAAAATAAGTCGCTGTTATGCGATTCCGTATATGATTCCCGAATCGGAACTGATAATAAATCCGGACGGCAGTGTGTTCCATCTCCATTTGAGAGCGGAACATCTTGCCGACCGGATAATTCTTTGTGGCGACCCGGAAAGAGTTGCATTGATTGCCGGAAATTTCGATAGCCGGGAATGTGATATTCTAAACAGGGAGTTTCATACAATTACAGGCATTTACAAAGGGAAACGTATCTCCATTGTCTCGCACGGAATCGGTTGTGACAATATAGATATTGTGATTACCGAACTAGATGCACTGGCAAATATCAATTTTAAAACAAGAGAGATTTGTCCCGATTTTCGACAACTTACAATGGTTCGTATCGGAACTTCCGGCGGATTACAGCATTTTACGCCTGTCGGTTCGTTTGTAGCAGCCGAAAAATCAATCGGCTTCGACGGCGTGGTATACTTCTACAAAGACAATGAAGAAATTCGGGATTTGCAACTCGAAAACCAACTTTTAAAAGAAATTGACTGGAAAATTCAAGGCGTACGCCCATACGCCGTTTCGGCCGACAAATCTTTGATTGAACAAATCTGTAAAGACGACATTATAAAAGGAATAACCATCGCTGCAAACGGCTTTTACGGACCGCAGGGCAGAAAACTGAGATTACGCTTGTTTGATAACAAACTGAATGAAAAAATCGAATCTTTTAAATACGAAAACCGTTTCATTACAAATTTTGAAATGGAAAGCTCGGCGCTTTCCGGCCTGGCTGCAATGATGGGACACAGGGCTATGACTGTTTGCTGTATCATCGCAGGACGTGTTTCGCAGGAAATGAATGTCGGTTATCATGCTTCCATCGAAGGCTTGATTGAAAAAGTACTCAACAGAATATAAACAATCTGCGTCATGTTACTCCCATTTGGACGCCAACCTGCACCTGCAAATCGCCGGAAACAATAAAAAATAATTAAAAAATATTGAAAACAACTTGTATATCTATTTTTTTCATTGTAATTTTGCCGTGAATATTAAAAATGACATCTACAACTAATCACTAAATAACATGCCGAAAATAAAATTTATCGACCCTGGAACCGTCAGGAAATCAGATGAAATAAAATTCAATAACATTCCTGTCAATCAATACAAAAAAACAATCCGTGAAGAATTAGAAAGCGGAAACTTTGAAAAAGACGATCTGAAACGTAT
>JAITJX010000044.1 GCA_031278765.1 Tannerella sp.
ATTACGTCTCCGGCTGGCAGAACTTCCAAATCTGGCTGGGCAGGGCGCTGATAGCGATTGTTGTAGGGTATTTTGGAGTAAGGTATTTGAAAAGGAAGTTTTTTTTGTGATGATAGATAGTTAGAATGTAGCGCCGCCCGGTCCGTGAGGATGGGGCGGTTGGTTTTTTCCGGTAAAGTAGGGGTGTTCCAATAATCTTTTTGCATTTTCTTCGGACGCCACCTTGATATACTTTAGTGTCTGTTCCATTTTGGAATGTCCCAAAATATCCTGTATAAACTTTATGTCAATACCGGCCAGGTACATGTTGCTCGCCCCGGAGCGTCGGCAGGTATGAGACGTGATAAATTCGTATTTTTTGCCGGTTGTGTTTTCACGAACGCCGCCTCTTGTTTTTGTAAGCAATACTTCGTCTTCAATTCCGGCCAAACGGCCTATTATTTTGATTCGATCGTTATGTATTTGTTCCGATACAGGGGACGGCAACACGTTGTTCCGCCTTTTCATTATCTCCCGCAACCGGTAATGTATCGGAATATATACCTTTTTGTCCTTTTTTACCGTCCATATCGAAACGAGTTCCGAATTAAAGTTAAGAACATCTATCCGGGAATAATCGGAGTGCCGGAGCGCCGTATAGCAGCCGATAAGAAACCTGTCCCGTTCCTCGTTCAGGGATTGGATTGCTTTTTGAAGATTGTTTTTCCTGTTTTCGTATCCGTATTTCAGTAAAAGTTCTTTCGTAAATTCGAGATTGTATATTTTTTCAATCTCGTTAATATTGAGATATATTGAATCTACCTCTTCCTTTTCCGACTTGAAATCTTCGTCCTTGTGACCGGTAAATTCATGGAGTTTCTTTTTGTTCGATTTGTTCATGAACATGGATATGTTTTTGAACAGGCAGCCAATATAGTTTTTTGTATAGTGATATTCCGTGCCGTTCCTGGCATAGGTGGTTTCGAGGAGCCACTTTTTGAATTTGTTGTAAAATTCGATATCGACGTCCTTAAAACGCAGTCTGGTTCTATATTTTTTTTCGTATTCCTGCAGTTTGTTGATCGTTGTTTGATAGTTTTTCCTTGTATTTAATTTTCGTTCGGTTTCGTTCATGAATTTTACGGCAAAATCGACAAGGTACTCTCCCTGTTCGTTATGGGTAACGCCCCTGGAATCCGGATTCATGTTTTTGCGATGATTCTTGAAATCGTTCTTTACCTGCATTTCGGAGGGAGTAACCAAACCGTAAGCGTTTACCAGGTCCGTCAGTATCTTTTCAATATTGTCCAGATTCCTGTTGATAACCGGCCCTTCTGGATATTCCCTG
This sequence comes from Tannerella sp., assembly GCA_031278765.1. Lineage (GTDB taxonomy): Bacteria > Bacteroidota > Bacteroidia > Bacteroidales > Tannerellaceae > Tannerella. The sequence continues at coordinate 1,328 of JAITJX010000044.1, forward strand.
ACCAGTTTGCATCGGTTTTTATTTTCATTCCAATACCTGGTAAGTATGGATTCGCCGACCGAAATGCGATATTCTTCTCCGCGGTGGTAAACGAAAGCCCTTAGTGAGGTTTTTTCCTTCTTCCTGTCAAACGGGATAAATCTGATGTTCATTTTGCGGTGTATTTTGCAGGGATTTATTATAATTTAATCGATTTTTATTTTGCAAATATACCATATTAAATTTACAATTCACTCTAAAATAGAATATTTTAAATAAAAATTTTTGTTTCTGTATAAAAGTAGGAGGCTCATCACTGGAGTACCTTTGAATTGTGTCGCCGCTATACCTGAATAGTTACAATAATTCCTTAATTCGAAGCCTTCTTCTTTAGTTAGTTGAAATATTTTCAGGTCGCACAATGCAGGTTTATGAGTAAGTTTTCAAGATTTTTTTCGAATGAAAAATTTCCTTTTGGAGGAGGAACTATCGTCGGAATCATTATGTCGTTGATTGGAACATTCTTGTTTCTTCCTCTTTTCATGGGAGTAGCCAAACCGGCCATTTAGTGTTTGTCCGAAAACTCTACCTTTTCGAAGACATAGTTAACAAATATCAATATTGTTACCGCAAAAATTGTCATTCCAATAATTTTTTTATACATTTGTGCCATTCAACTTTTATTAACATAGTATGAACATTTACTCTCACATACAACTTCTTGCCGCTCCTGTCCTTACAGAAGCTGTTAAACCTTTGATTTTCCAAATATTAAAAACCTGCGGGGGGGGGTAAATCACTCATCTTCAATAGTTTATAACAATACGCTAAAGAATGTTGCGCTGCAATGGGTTTCATGCCTGTTGTGTTTTTTTTATCTGCAATTCTTTTTTAGTAACAATTTTTATATCAACAATTTAATTTTGAAAAGATGAAAAGACAATTATCTTATTTCGCAGTGATTTTCTGCCTCTTGATGGCAGGACAAGCAGGGGCGCAAACGCCCGGTTTCTTGAAGAAACACAAAAGAACGGTTGCAAAACAAGCCTTGCGCAATTCATCGCAGACCGGTGAACTGCCTGTTTTCCCGTTGCTGTCGGGAACGAGGGTCGATAATCCGGCAGCGCAACAGGTGGCACGCCCTACAACCGTTTACAGGGAATACTCTTCGCAGAGCAAAGAGAAATACGAATGTGAATATGACACTTACGGGCATATCACATCGTTGAGAGTTTATGAATGGGACGGTTCGGATTATACTTCCCAGCAATCCGTCGTGCGGGAATATCATCAATTGCCCAACGGCAAATTTGTAAAAACCAAAGAAGAGTTTGAATACAAATATAGCGAATTTAATTCCCTAAAACGAAGATATACCTCCGCTTACGACAGTAAGGGCATGCAATTGTGGCATCAGTACGAAACTTTTGATTTTTCCACATCCAAGTGGGAAGTGGGATCCCGTACCGAAGCGCGTTTGGAGAATGGAATCCGCACCGCCATCCTGCGCAATGGAGAAGTAGACGGCAGCTATACATTCGACAACAAAGGACGCATAACCCACCAAAATGAAACTTATACATCCGGAACTTATTCCATATCCTATACATGGGACGACAACGACAGGATCGTTAGAGCGGTTACAAACGAGACATGGGATGAGAACGGCGACGATTTGCCTGACGAATCATATACTTATACCTACAACAACATTCAAATCGTATATAATGAAAAATATTTTGACCCATACAGTCTGTCGCCGCTTGATTTCGATTCTGACAGTGATGATGCTGATATAAGTTTTATTTCGTGGGGAAACTTTTCCGTAGATGATTATACCTTGCACGAGGTGTATTATAATATAGACGCAACAGGTGTGGAAAACGACGTGGAAATGCAGGCGCAGATGCGAACAACGGTTGATGAGGGCGGAAATCGAATTGTGCAAACCATAGCCTTTGGAACAGAAATTGCGCAGACTATAACCATCTCTGTGCTTGACGGATACGGAAGTTACCGTATATTGGAATTGACGCAGAGAGAAGGGGAATACGAACACTCGGTAACTTACAATGAATACGGCGAACTGGTGCGGAGATATGAGAATGAGACGTATGAAGAAGAGGAATATGAATACGAATATGTTTACAATCGCGAACGCGACGATCTGAAACGTCCGGTAAAAACAACTTATTCTTATACTTTTTCTTATGGTGGCCAGGTATCAACAAGTGATTGGGAAGAAACCTACGACGCATGGACTACGGTAGATTTGCCTTCCGGCATAAGGGAAACAGCAGGGCCTGCTGTTTCAGTTTATTTCGCTCCCGACAGGGAAAATATTCTCCTTTCGGGTGTTAGCGGAAAAGCGGCAGTCGTATTGTCCGGTATTAACGGACAAATATTACTTCGCTGCAACATGGCCGATGGCGAAGCTATTTCCGTTTCCCACCTGCCTGCAGGAATGTATTTCGTAAGCATCCGGTCGAACGGGAGAACGTCGACACATAAATTCATCAAAAAATAAAAAGGAATAATTTCCCCAAAATCCGGATGATTTTTGCCCGACGTTTCGATAAAAAAACGAAACGTCGGGTTTTGTGTGAAAAATCCGCCACAAACGAACAAAAAAATGAACTCAGGTCTGTGTACAGGTGCGAACTTTTATGTAATTTTGCTAACCGTTTTTAGCTAACAGCGCTAAATTCAATCATAAAAAACGATTAAAAATAAATCCGATGAAACATACATTTTCCATTCTCTGTTCCACATTCTGCATTTTCCTGCTGTTTTCGTGCCATACAGATAACTTGCAGGTTTACGACCTGCGTTGCGAATACCTTA
>JAITJX010000045.1 GCA_031278765.1 Tannerella sp.
GTTAATTAGCAATTAGCAATTGTCAATTGTCAATGTGAAGCAATCCAGCCCCATACGCTTTTTCCTGGATTGCTTCACTCCGTTCGCAATGACGGGGTACCTGTCACTAACCACTAACCACTAACCACTAACCGTTAAATTTTAAATCTTGAATCTTGAATCTTAAATCTTGAATCTTAAATCATTTTTCCTGAATTGCTTCACTCCGTTCGCAATGACGTGGTACCTGTTTGCGATTACTCACCGGCGCGCAACGGCAGAGGGAGAGGCGAAGGGTATATGGTTTTTCGCCATTTCTTTTTATCTTTGTACGTTGGCAATCGGGACAACGGAGTGTGATTTTTTTATATATATTTACAAAAATACAAATTCATTTCCTGATTATCATATATTTATTGCGGAATACTTTAATACGTGACACTATAAAAAATTAGAAATATGTTAGAAAAAATTTATTACGGAAATTCGCTCGGAAATTGGGGAAGTGCGGTTATTATTATTGTCTGCGCTTTTGTTATTAATGCCATTATCAAATTAATAATTAACAGGATAATCAGAAAGATAACGTCCAAAAGCAAAACCCGTCTTGACGACATCTTAATAGACGCTCTCGAAAAACCTCTTTTCACGGGTATTGTGCTTTTTGCTATCTGGATAGCAGGAGTTCGACTTGAAATGAATGAAAAGATTCACGAAATAATAATCGGCTCATACGATATTCTTATTGTAATTGTTATTACCTGGTTTTTTGCGCGTTTGTTTACCGAATTGCTTGAATACAGTTCCAAGAATTATGACACGGACGACAGGAATAAATTTTCAATAGATCCGAGACTCTTGCCATTAGCCAGGCGTGCAGTTCTGATAATCGTCTGGTTATTGGGAATTATTACAGCGCTTCACAATGCAGGCGTTCAGCTTACAACCTTGCTTGGAACGCTTGGAATCGGAGGTATCGCCTTTGCCCTTGCGTCACAGGATACGATAAAAAATATTTTTGGCGGGATTACTATTTTTACCGACAAGACTTTCCGTATTGGCGACATTATAAAATTCGACGGTATGGAAGGTACGGTTGTTGATATTGGTTTGCGCAGTACAAGGGTGCGTACTTATGAACGCAGGATTTCTATCATTCCGAATTATAAACTTACGGATGCTTTGATAACAAACGTGTCGTCGGAACCCGGTAGACGCGTAGTTACGGAACTTGCTCTTACTTACGATACAAGTGTCGAAAAAATGCAGGAAGCAATTGATATTCTGAAAAAAATACCTCAGCGAATCGGCGAAATCAACAAACAGGACATAATGGCTGTGTTTACAAATTTCGGAGATTCTGCGCTGACGCTGACATATATTTATTTTATAAATCCGGACGCTGACATATTTGAAACCCGCTCGAAAGTTAATTTTGAGATACTCAAATCTTTTAATCAAGCGGGTCTTCATTTTGCGTTCCCGTCTCAAACATTGTATATCGCAGGAAAGCAGGATAACTCGTTGAAATAGCCTGAATTTTACCGGACTTTTTCAGCTTCTATCCATGCGGTAATTGTCTTGTCGAGCGGTGATGTTTTAGGTTCGGCAAAGCCGTCCCATTCTCCTTTTTCATTGATCAGGAATTTTTGGAAATTCCATGTAACCTCGACATTCTTTTTCCCGTTTTCGCTCTCGGTCGTGAGCCATTTATACACAGGGGCCATGTCGTCTCCCTTAACCGAAATTTTTTCCATCATCGGAAAGGTAACGCCATATTTTAATTTGCAAAATTCCCGAATTTCTTCGTTTGTCCCCGGTTCCTGTTTAGCAAAATTATTTGCGGGAAAAGCGATAATAACGAACTTGTCCGGTCCGTATTTTTCATAAAGATCTTGAAGGTGTTCATACTGTGGTGTTAACCCGCATTTTGAAGCTACGTTCACAACTAAGACTTTCTTTCCTTTCAGCGAAGAAAGCGGGAAATCTTTACCGTCAATTGTTTTTACCGTGAAATCGTAAAAACTTTTCTTTTGTGCAAAACTCATTGTGCACATAATCAGCAATAGAAATAAAAATAATCTTTTCATATTTGTAAAGTAATGTTATAATGATTTTTTATTTTTTGAATGAAATTCCAATTTGAAGTTTAAGCGCAAGATTGTCTTTTGGCGATTCGAAGCGATAGTGTCCCGTTCTGTAAAATGCTCCCAGAGCGGCTTTAAGGAAGAAAAAGCCATGTATTTTGACTTTTACGATATTGTCGATAAACAATCCTGTTTCCTGGTAGATCTTATTTTTGACTGAAAATGCAATGTCATGAAAAGCGGCATTTTCAAGGGTTCCCCAACCGGCATTATAAGCAACTTTAAGTTCGGGGCACAGTTTTTCGGAGCGCAGCAACAAGCGCCCGAAATTGTGAACGAAGAAAAAATGGACGTACCTGTCGGACAAAAATTCGTAAGGTTGCATGGTTTGAAAAACACGTTGCGAATAAAAGGAGAAAAGTTTGTTTTTGCTTCCTTCGCCGGTAAACATCAGTCCGTAAGGTAGAGGTCTGTCAATTAATCCTCCTTCGATAAAAATATTCGATTCGCCGATGCGTCCGTGATAAGCGTCGAGATACATCGAAGCAACCCATTTGTTATAAACCAGACTGTTGGGATTAAAAGCTTTAAGTCCGTATGTGTAATTGATGTTGAAGACGGGATTGCCGCGCTTTGAAGCGAAACGGTTTGTTCCGAATGCCGTATATTTTTCATTCACGGCCCATCGCAGATTTATTTGAACATAATTGGAAACATAATTGTCGAGCGCCGCGCCTTTGTATGAATAATCATATAGAGGTTTGATATTCGTTGAATTAAATGAAATATTTCCTTTCAGCGAAGGCGTGAGATGCGAGCCGAGTTCCAGGCGATTTTCAATGACACGGTCGAAACGGGAGGATTCGATGTTGCGGTAATATGCGGTCATGAAAGCGAGGTCGTTTGTCATGTCCCGCCCTGTTTCTTTCAGACTGTTTTGGCGTGAAATTTTCAGTCTCAATTCTTTTGCCCTGTTGAGCACAAACTCCAGATCTATGCCGTATTTCCAAAGTTTATCTTTTGTGCCGTAACCCAAATATCCACCTGTCATGAACCATCGCAACAGATTTTCATTCGTATGAGCGCCAAATCCTATACGTCTTCCTTCAAACATATTTATACTGTACAAACGTGGATAATCGATGTCGATCTTTCCGATTTCGATTTTTCCTTTGTTTACTTTTGTCAAACTGTTCAGCATTTTGTCCAGCAGAAAATGGTTTTCCGACATGACGCTGTCCACTATGTGACAGGCATATAATTCATTGTCGGTCAGTGGAAGCGGACGCATCTTTTCGATCATCTCCTTTCCTTTCCTGTTACTGCTCTCGGTAACAAAAATTTTATCCAAACGCGCGGGAATTTTCTTTCCGTGCAAGTTATATGATACGCTGTCAATTATGGAAGTAATGAAGTAAGAAATATTACCGTTCGGATTTTTATTGGAAGAAAATACATAGAAAAGCATTTCCAAATCAAGGTTATGTGGGAACCATTTGCCGTTAATTAATTTGTAATCCTGTTTGAAGCGAAAATCAAGAAGTGAAGGATCGGCGGATTTTGCAATAATATTTTCTATGGCATAGCCGTTTGAACGGATGTACATTGTTCCTGTCAAAGCATTGATATTGCTGCCTTTTTTTGGGAAAAAAGCGATTTCAAATACCGTATCCTGTTCCGTAACAAATGTGTTTCCGAGTTGATAATTATATGAAGCCATACAGCCTGAGCTTAACGGACTGAGATATTCGGTTTCGAATTTGTCGTCCGAACCTTTTGCGGCCAGGATGGAAATGGAATTGTTATAGACAGGAATGTTTTTGTGGAAAACAGAATAAATCAACTGGGCCAGAATGGGAGATTTCATTCCGGAAGTGCTTGTAGCAATAATTTCATCTTCCTCCGAAGCGCCGCTTTTGCGGCAGAGCGTAATGGATTCGGAAATGAAATACGAATCCTTTTTGTTAATCTTTTTCGTTGTGTCCGAGTAGAGCGAATCTGCAGGCAGTTTCACGCCCATAGACGTTTTCATGTAACAATGGTAAGAATATTCGTTATATTTTTCATGATTATTCGTATTTTTGTTTTGTAATACTTTGCGGATAATCCTCAAAGCCGGATTATTCTTAGGCGTAACTTTTATTTCGTCTAACATCCGGTTGTCGGGCTCCATTTCGATTTTTATAAAATTTCGATTTTCAACATTTATGGTAACAGGCTTGAAGCCCACGCAACTGACATTTAGAGAAACGGGATTTTGCTTGATTGAAAACTCGCCGTTTTTGTCTGCAATCACGACATATTTATTTCCTGCCATCTCGTAAATAACAGAAACGAAAGGGAGCGTCAGCTCGGTTCCTCGTTCAAAGACGCCGCCTTTTAGTTGCGATCGAAGATGCTGCGTTAATAATGTAAGCGTCAAGCAGACAAACAGGGCTTTTGTCACGGAACATATTATTTGTTATTTGTATGTATTCGCTAAATCAAGGATTTCGATATTTCTAAATTCGACGGGATGTCCTTCGGATTGTAAGGCTATGCGTCCTGACTTCAACTGTCCCGAAGGTATATTTGGATTCATATCTCCTGCATTAACGGTCATTCGGGTATAGGAGATGACCGTATCTCCGTTAATATTGTGATGTGCAATGCTGTCTCCCAGAACGATCATTTCGGCTTTGACCCATTCGTTGTAAGGATAGTTTTTTGAAGTTGAAGAAGCGCAATGGCTGGTATATGGCGTTTCGTTCAGGTAAATATCCGTTCCGGGAGTACAAACGTTTCCGGTCGTATTTGTTACTTTGCTGTCGCTTCCCAGGAACTGCGCTTCGATGGATACGGGGAAATCTTGATTTAGAAGCACACTTTCGGGCGATTGGGCATGTAACATTGCGCCGCTGTTCAGGTAAGACCATCCGGGAGCGCCGGGTGCATGTGAGCCGGAAAAACGATATTCGAGACGTAACTTGTAATGAGAATATTCTGCATTGCTATATAAATGACCGAAACGCCCGTTGAATGTGTCTCCATAAGCAGCATATTGTGTTTTCAATACACTGTCTTCGACATAAAAAGTGTTTCCGAAATTCTCGCCCGCAGGATAACCGCAGATTTTTACCGTCCAGCCTTCGAGATTTTTTCCATTAAAAAGGGAAACCCATTTTTCTTCCTTAACCGTATTTTTACAGGCAAATAAAGAGAACGGGAGTAAAATAAGTAAAACTGACTTTTTCATATTAAATTTTTTTTTTGTTTTCAGCGCAAAGATAGCATAAAAATCCTTACATTACACACAAACGGATAAAAATAAATCGCGCTGTCAATCTTCAACCATTTTTCGGAAAATCATTGATTTTCGTCAGAATCAATGTTCTCTGAAAAACGTCAATAAATTTTAGTGATCATTTGGCATATTCGGTTTTTGTATTCAATACTCCTGCAATAATTAAGCGTCACGGATGGAAACTTGGCGAGTTTTTGTGTCTGGGCAAAAGATGAAAAGGAAATAGATGAGGCCATAGATAATTTGCTGAAAAATGATAATCTGCGATTACAATTGGGAAAAAATGCGTATGATTTTTGATTTCAGACAAAAAAATGTCTCGCAAAAATTTATAGAAGAAAGGTATATATTTTATTTCAAAAACCTTACCTTTGTCCCGCGCTTTCATAACTGAAAAGAGATGTTTAAAGAATTGCTTAATACAGCTATATTATTAATTTTAAAGCCTTCCGATACTTGGACGAAGTTAGAATGTGAACAAAACGAGGACAACGAAAAGTTTCTTTCCCGTTTTGTCTATCCGTTTACAGGGTTGGTGGCGCTTGCGGCATTTATCGGCATTTTCCTTTCGCAAAAGGATTTTAACGTGCAGCTGGCGCTCAAGTCTTCGATTTTGTCATTGACGTCTTCGTTAGGTGGTTTTTTTCTTGCCTCTTATACGCTCAACGAAATATGGACGCAATATTTCGGGCATGAAAAAAATTTCAAACTGTGTCAAAGATTTGTTGGCTATTCTTCGGTCGTGATGTTTGTATTGAACATTGTTTTGAGCCTGTTGCCGGATTTTTTCTATCTTAAAATTTGCATGTTATATACGCTGTATATTGTATGGGAAGGCACATTTCCTTACATGAAAGTAAACGAAACAGAGCAGCTTAAATTTTCTATGATTACGACGGCGCTCGTTATATTTGTTCCCGTATTGATTGAAATTATGCTAAGAATGTTGATGCCAGGACTGAGAATATAATTTTTATACATATCTCTACAAATTGATATTTTTTTTATACAAACCTCTACAAATTAATATTTTTTTCCCATATCTTTCCGATCATCCTCTCAGGCCGCGATATTTATTTTTATCATAAGATATTATTGATCAATCATTCATAGATAAATAACAAAGAAAAAAACTGAAAAAGGAAATGAATTTTATATTCAATTGATATTTTTTAGAGATTTTTCTTTTTGTAAATAAAAAACTTTTTCGGACATTTGCAGTGTTTTTAAGATTTGTTTGAAAAAAATACTAACTGTAATGAAGAGAATAACAATATTATTTTTGATGTTTGTAACGTTAATAACAACAATTCCCGCTGCAGCACAGTGGAGTTGGCAAGGTGTGATATATTTTGGAGTAAATCAAAATCTGGCATTGCCCGTAATATTCAATGGAGATGTTTATGTGACGATAGCAAACGGTTTTACTGTAAGAGCTCCCCAAGCCGTAAAAGGAAATGGCTATAAAATGTACAAAAAAGGCGGCGGCCGCTTTTGGTTTCAAGTTGATAATCCACTTTTTGACAGTGATATCATATATGTTGAGAAAGCGGATACGGTGCAGCTGAACGGCATTTTCGGGCCGTTTGTCAATGATTCGATCGGCTATTCCTATTCCGGAAGTCTTGTTTCATCCGCCGATTCGACCTCCTTCTTCTATTTGCATCAAAATGATACGGTCGTTCAAACGTTCGATGCAAGCGGATACAATAATACAAACACAAACCTGTACATATACAGCGATACAAAATCAACACTCCGAATGATAAAATCGTCCGACAAGCTGGCAGGCAGGATAATTCTTCCGAATGAGGGCACATTATATATAGACGGCGCTTATAATGCCAAAATACTTGTAGAAGGCGGAAAACTAATTACCGGTGAAAACAGTAGCGCCAATAAGGACTACGCAACATTTGCCAATACTTTCAACGATTCGACAATTACGATAAGCTCGGCAACAATGCAGATTGGAGCCTATGCCGGTCCTTCGCTCGTGAATGTAAAATCGGGTAACGTTATTCAGGAAAACAACTCTACAATAAAAATAGATGTTTACAACCCTGCTACAAATTGGGGGCTTACGTCGATATCGGGAATTTCTACCAACTGGACATCTTCATTTTCGGACAGGATCTATATGGAAGAGAAAAATTATATTTTCAAAACCGGCAGCAAAATAGAAGCAAACTGGAATCCTGCATATATAGCCTCCATTGCCAACGATACGGTGTTTTATTTGCCGGTCATCATGCTCAAAACTTCTTCGTTGCAAATCGAAGGAGCAAACAATGTAACGGTTGTTCAAACCTTGCCGGGTTGGAAAACAGATTTTTTTATCGGAAACGGAAATAACGGCACAACGCAAGGCTGGGGATATATAAGAGGCAAGAAAATATTTATGAAAAAAAGCGCTACACTGTATGATGTTCAGAACAACGGAACATATCCCAATCCCGTATCTATTCTGTATAGAGATACGATTAGATACAAAATTGAAATATATAATCCGGGGAATACGCCGGCAAAGATGACGATAAAAGATACATTGCCACCATATTTGAAATATGCCAGCAATGCCTCTTCCGATCCTTACGGCATCTCTGCTTATTACGGTTCCTACAGTTCCGCCGGCACACCTGCACAAGATACCATAACATGGTTTATACCGAATATACCCTTGGAAGATACCGTAAGACTGTTTTATAGGGCTACTCCCAAAGACGGCGCATGCGCTTCGCAACCATTGTTTATTAACAAGGCTTATCTCATAATAGACGGTTATGGGGCTGTTATAGAGACAAACAAGACTTACCATCAAGGCGCAGGGATCAGTCTTGTTACCTTCTCGGCTTTACGCGGCGGGCAATTGCTCAACGCCGAAGAACAAGCGCTCGACTACAAAACAACGCCACGAACAGGCATCCTCGTCATTCCCGACGAAGGATATGAGTTTGCTGGCTGGAGTCATGACGAATATACGTCCCTGCGCGGTGAAACGATCAAAGCCGATTCGGGCATCATGCATTACGAAGACATTATGATTTACGGGAATGTCGAATTTCGTGCAAACTTTGTTCCGGCCGCCGATAAATCGACTGAAAAAAAGATTATTCCGGATAAAGCTATTAATAACAACAATATAGAAGAGATTGCTCTGGATAAAGTTGTTGATAACAGCGATAAAGTCTGGTCATACGACAACGATTTGTATATCCGCACGAAAACAGGAACAATAGCGAAGATTTACACAGCCGACGGCATACAGCAACGACAACTCACCATCATCGTCGACGGCATAACAACCGTCCGGCTCGAACGCGGCATGTATATCGTTACGCTTAATGGCGGAGCGGGATACAAGGTGATTGTTGAGTGATGCTTATTTCTTTTTTCTGCGTCTGAAAATCTCGGAGAGAGTTGAAAAGTCTTTTTTGAACATTATCCCAACTCCTTGACGTGTGAGTGATTTGGTATATTGGTAAAGTTCATTGGCGTGATTATATGCTTTGAGACTTATCTCTCCGCTACGGTTGAGTTTATATTCAAGATCAAATTCGCCGACGTAGGCTTTCTGTTGTATGTCATTGTCCTTATATCCGAAATTGCCGTTGAATATTAACCTGTTGTTAAGCAATCGGCTCGAAAGGATCATTTCTACTTCGGTATCTTTAATTCCATCCTGACGCGAGCGAATATTTGTCCCGATTTGTACTTTTTCCGTAATACTACTCAGGATACCGGATAATTGAGAGGAAAGCGCAGACGAAGCAACCGCGCTAAACTCGTTGGTGCGGAAGTCGTTACGCGAATAATCAGGCGTATAAAACTTGTTAAGCGTCAGGAGATAAATGATTTGCCGCATCATCATATCCTCCGTGTCAATAAACGAGCGCACCTGTCGTTCAAGTTCGCTGTTTGAATTAGGCAGTTGAAGGTCGAACGAAATGGTCGGATTTTGAAGCGCTCCGTCAAGGTTAAGGATACAATTTACAGGAATATTAATATTTGCCGTTTCATAAACAAGCGCTTCGTCCAGGTCTTGAACATTAGCGGTTAAGTTATATGAAGCAACGATTCCGAGATTTGCATTCAGAGGGTCGCCATTGAAAGCGACGGTACTGCCGTTACTTATGTTAAAGCGCTTGCGTATAATTTGCTGAAGGCTGAAATTATATATTCCGTCAACAATATTGAAGTTGCCAAACATTTGCAAATCATTTCTTTTTCCATAAAGGAGATGCAGGTTGCCGTTTCCGTTGCCTGAAATCTTATCGCCGGAGAGGGGGTCGAGAATAAGTTCGAAAGCAGCTTCGGGAGTAGCATTAAGCATAAAATCAAGACTGTAATCCATATCCGTATCCGATTTTTCCTTTTTTGTTTCCCGACCGGAGAAAAGGCTGTTCTTTTTTTCGTTTTTATCTACAAAGGTGATAAAATCATATTTTTCGGCAGTCGAATGTTCCATAAAATTGAATCCTACCGAAGTTCCGGCTTCGCTGCGCGCATTTGCGTTTATGTTAATAAAATTTTCCGTTCCGTCAATTTGCGCCGTTCCGCTGGCATAAACTGTTCCGTAAAGTTCCGGTTTCATCTGCCGGGTTACGTCATAGACCAACATTTTATTGATCGCCAGATTTAAATCATATTTAAAATCTCTGAAATTATTATGCAAAAAATTCAATGTCAGCAAACCGGCGTTGCCATTTCTATCGTGTACAGGCATGTTTTTTACTGTAATCGAATTTTTGTCCAATCTTATCGAATCGGAGAAAAAATAGCCTGTATTTAAAATGGTTATACCAATATTTCCATTTTTTACGAAAGTTGCACCTTCGATGAATACATCTTTAAAAGAACCGTACAGATGTACGGCTCCAGAAGCCTGTCCGCTCACTTTGTTTGAAAATGCGTCTAAGTATTTGTGTAAAAAAGCTATATTCAATTCGTTAGCATCGAAATACAGAGATAATCCTTGATGACTCCCCACCGGAAAAATATATCCGTTCACGTCTGTCCAGGTCGAATCACTGCTGTATATCGTGCCCAGCAGCAATATTCCCTGACGTTCGTCATCCCATTCGCTCGAAAGATTCAGTTGCCCGATTACGGCGTTGTTGAACGAAAAATCTCTCACTTCAATCCGGCCTTCAATCATGCGGCTGTCCATCAACTCGCGCGCATTGATCGCGCCGGTAGCCTTTCCTCCGAATCGAATCTTTGAAGTATTGATTATATCAAAAATATAACTTATTTCAATATCTTTCATGTCCAGTTTCAGTTTTTCCTGCGGATTCCCGGAAATGACGCCATCCAGGTGCAGGAATTGTTTTTTGTTGGTAAGCAAAAAATTATTAATGCGAATATTTCCATTTGCAACGGTTATGACCGCCGGTTCAATGTTCCAGAGCGAGTCTTTAATTGTTATTTGTGCAGGTTGGACGGTAATTTCGGTTGAATCTCCCAGGAACAAAGTTGATATGTTTATTTCCGTTTCATATTTTTCCTTATTATCGTTCGTCCATAGGAAAGTCGATTGCAGGCTGTCTTTTTGGGCGCAGGAAAAAATATCCATCTTATTCGGCACATTATTTTTATTCAAAACAGAAGAGGCAAGGTGCATATTCAGCTTCTTGTCATCCGTTTTCAGATGAAGATTAATATTTTCCAAAGAGGCGTTGCCCATAGCCCTCAGCGTTGCGATATAAACTTCCGTTTCCAAAAAACCCGACAAGCTGTTGTAGTGTCCTTTGATATTGCCTTTATCGACAATTGAAACCGGAATATCCAGAACGTTTGCAAGAGCGTCCGTATTATTGACGGTAAAAGAAAAATCAAAATCGTTAAGATTTTCCGGACTTCCCTCCCCTCCTTTACGGGAAAGATTAGAGAAAGGTTTCTTTATTGAACGAATCAAGGTCGGAACATATTTTTCAGCCGTAACAAGCAAATCGGGTATCAAAGTAGAAAATGAATAATTGCCTTTGACTTCTCCGTTTATGACGTCCGACGATATGCTTAACTCTTTCGAGAGAGGATTCAACGAATTTGCTTCTATGCGTAAATTGCCGATATTTAATTTTTCTTCTTTATTATGAAAGGAAAAATCATTTATATCAATATGTCCGTTAAAATTGTCAGGGCTGTTACCTTCAAACATGGCGCTGACATTAAGTGAAAGAAGCGGATTCTCGAATTTGGTCGACAAGTTGAGTTTATCGGGGCGAAAATCCGTTAAAAAAGCGTCAAAATCGCAAACCGAATTTTCTTTGTCGTATTTCAAAAGACCTTTTATCGACAGTTTGCCGTTGGGGTCGTCGATGTGCACAACGCCATCATATTCATTATTTTTGAATTTTCCCGATATATAAATGTTTTTATAATTATATCCTTTGTATTGAACTTCATTGACACGTGTAATTACGCTTCCTGAAGGAGGTTGTCTATAAGGTTTTGTCAAATCAATTTCCGCCTCAAAACGCGCTTTTCCGTAAGGGTTTCCCTCTTCAAAAAGATTGTTTATTTGTATATCCGAAGAAGAAACGGAGCCTTTCAACGTTAATCTCCTGTCGGTCTTTGAATGATAGCCGATTGTTATGTTCGCCTGAACAGCGCCCATTGAAGACGAAAGTGTCCCGTCGGTTTGCATATTATCGGGATAACCGCAAATATCGCCTGTAAACCGCAATTCATCAATATTCATCAATGGTTCGGGAATTTCCGGCTTTTCCTTATTCGGTTTATCAATGACATTCATCAGTTCTTCCATAGTGACTCTCATCTCTTTTACCTGACCGTCAATATATAAATCTTCGTTTTTATCCCATAAACCTTTTAAATTTACATCTCCCGTAAATGAAACATCATTGCCGTAATTAACTGTTATATTATTTATCTTCAATAAATCGCCATATCCCGAAAGATTTGCCGCAATGTTTGTTTTTTTTGTAAAATTCTGCAATTGAGTCGAAAAAGATTTAAAATCCGAAGGCATAATTTCCGACAAATCAATTTTTAAAGCGAACAATGCTTCGCTTAACTTTCCGATAACGCTGTCGGTTTTCAGCAATCCCGCGCCAATACTCGCTTCCGGAATAAAAATAACGGAGTGCGGCAGGGCCAGCATAAAATTTTTTACAACGGTCGAATTTTTGTTTGAAGAAAAACCGGCAGTCAATTTCTTTACCGTAAATCCTGTCGATTCGGCAAAATTTAATTTGTCGATTTCCGCATGAATGCTGTCTTCCGTGAAATACCGAAGCGATAACTTGCCGCTTATATCTCCGATTTTTATGTGGTTGGGATCAAAAATATCTTTTATTGGCTGTTTGTTTAGAACATTGCAGGAGAAATTGCCGCGCCTCAAAAAAATGGAATTTATCTGTAAGTCGATTGCCGAGCCGCCGCTTTGTTTTTTCAGAAGCGGGCGGATGATTTCCTCCAGATTGGTTTTGCTTTCAGGCGTTTCCTTCGTCAAGTTCAGACTGAAACCGAAAATCCGGACGGTCGTAATCACCCATTTGTTTTTTAGCGCCGGAAGCAATTTGAAACCTGCCGTCAGGTTATCGGCTTCGAAGATTACCGTACTGTCTTTATCTCTTATTTTTACTTCTTTAAGCGTAATTCTATTTAACCATGCAAGCTTTGCTTCCCTGATTTCAACCGGCGTTTGAAGGTATTCGGATAATCCTTTTTCGGCCAGAAAAGTTATTTTTCGCTGAAAATAAGGTATATTCAACGAAATAACGGGAAGAAGATAAAAAATCCCTAAAAGGATTAATGCCGTAATTATGATGTATTTAATTCCTTTAATAGCCTGTTATTTGAAAAAAACGCACAAATGTAAAAAAAAAGTGGGATAAGAAAAAATTTTTGCCGGTGATTTAAAAACATGGCTAAATTAATTTTAAGGCGCACACACAACGGAGAGAGAGGCGAGCGGCTCGAGCGGATGATATTTGACATGAGCGGATGAGGCATCGGCTCGAGCCGATGAATGGACTCTTGAATCTTGAATTATTAAATCCTGGATTGCTTCATTCCGTTCGCAATGACGGGGATACTCGTTCGCAATTATAAAAAACATGTCGCAGAATAAATATGTCAGTTAATTTTTAAAGTGTGATATTTGCAACTGATTTTCAAAATCAAAGATGAAGGAACGGAAACATTCAGTTCGACCGCAACGGGAAATTCATACGGCAGATACATAAAACGGAGAAGCGATGAAAGCCCGCGCCTGCGTAATCCAATATTCCGAACTGAGCGACAAAAGTCAAATCCTCACAGTAAAGGATTCGGAAAAGTATCTTTACATTCATCACACATACAGCCCCTATGACAAAGACAACCGAAGGAAATTTTTCTCCCTCTACGACAAGCAAACCCGACAATTGACCGCAAACATAAAAACCGTCATCCAAAACGACTGGGACGGCGGCATGGACATTGAAAATTTTCACGCCTATTTTTTTAGACAAATCGGTCATGTGTTTTTCCATACAACCTTTCGAGATGCAGAAAAAGCTGACGGATTCCCATTTTGCAAAAGCGACGGCAAAGTTTCCGGAAAAGAAAAAAGCGTTGCAGACGCTTGTCAAAAGCCTGCTTGAAGACGATAATCCTGTATTAATGGTTATAAAACTGAAATAGTTAAGGAGGTAAATGCCTGCTTTTGTTTCTCATGACGTTCTGCCGTGCAATCAAGTTACTTTACTTTTCTTTTGCGGCATCGGCAAGCGTGTCTTCAATCAACTTTTTGAATTTTTCGTTTCCGGGGTAACTGGTGAGTTTGTATTTCAAACGGCCTTCGGCGTCGAATATCAGATATGTGGGGATGGCGTCAAAGCAGCATACTTTTTAGATCTTTATTCGATAAAAAGCTTGATGAATTTGAAGAAGGAGTTGCCTGGCCTCCTTAGTTCGTTACTACTAATTTGTTTCCGTTTTGTATTACATTGTATATACGCAGGGAGTGCCTGCTTTTGCCGTTTGGCGCTCCGTTGCCGGTTCCGACGTCATATTTCGTCCCGCACACGGGACATACAGCGTACAGCACTTCATCATCAACTTCTACGAGCACATCTTGGCTTGTTTCGTAAGGGCAGGAAAGATCAAACGCCTTATATTCGCCGAACATGTTGTGAACAACAAGCACGCCTCCATATCCGATACTTTCGCCCTGAGCGAGATTTACATCCTTGATTGTATATGTTTTGTATGCCGGCACAGCCTTTAATTCTTTGTCTTCAAACGCAAGGTCGAGATTCAGATACACCCGCCATACAGGAACAGGGTTTTCAACTTCCTGACAGGATACTGCCGTCAAGAGCCAAAGAATAAGAAACAGGAGGCGGGAACGAAAATATTTTGCCGGCGTTCTGACGTGCCGGTGCATTTCGGATTTCATTTCAAATATCCTCATCTTTCCGATACAAAAGTAATTTTTCTATTGCATCATTCATTTTTTCAAAGTGAAAGGCTTTTATGATTTCTTCTTTCAACTTAACGATTTCAGCGTTACAGAGGTTTCCGATGCTCCCTTTGTGGGTATGACGAATGTTTGTGTCGGGTTTGAAAATGCCGGCTTCGATTTCGAGGCCGACTTGTTTGTAGGCGTCTCGAAACGGAACGCCTTCGCCAACAAGGCGATTAACTTCTTCAACGCTGAACATCGGCATATATTTTTCGTCGTCGAGAATATGTTCATTCACTTGAATTTCACTCATCATGCGCAAGGTGATTTTCAGGCAGTCTTTCAATTCATCGAACGCCGGCAGAAATATTTCCTTGATTATTTGTAAATCACGAAAATACCCGGACGGCAGGTTGTTTGCAATCAGCGTTATTTGCTGAGGAAGCGATTGTATCTTGTTGCATTTGGCGCGCGTCAGTTCGAAAACGTCAGGGTTTTTTTTGTGCGGCATGATGCTTGAGCCTGTTGTGCAGGCCTCGGGCAGTTTGATAAAACCGAAATTTCGGCTGTTGAAAAGGCAAGCGTCAAAAGAGAGTTTGGAAACAGTCGCTGCAATGCCTGCCAGGGCAAAAGCAACGGTACGTTCCATTTTCCCGCGTCCCATCTGAGCATAAACGACATTGTAATTCATTGAATCAAAACCCAACAATTCGGTTGTTAAGTCTCGATTCAACGGGAAAGACGAACCATATCCGGCTGCCGAGCCAAGCGGATTGCGGTTACATATTTTGTATGCCGAAAGCAAAAATTGCAGATCATCTGTCAAACTTTCGGCATAAGCGCCAAACCAAAGTCCGAAAGATGAAGGCATTGCAATCTGTAAATGTGTATATCCCGGCATTAATACGTCTTTATAGCGATTACTTTGCGAAATTAGAACATCAAAAAAATTCGACGCCAAAGATGTTATTTCTTGAATCTGTTCGCGCGTAAAAAGTTTGAGGTCGAGTAAGATCTGGTCATTACGTGAGCGGCCGCTATGAATCTTTTTACCCATATCACCAAGCGAGCGTGTGAGTGTCACTTCTATCTGCGAATGGACGTCTTCAACGCCTTCTTCAATCTCGAAATCACCTTTTTCGACGAGCGAATAAATCTTTTTCAGTTCTTCTAAGAGAGGTTTCAGTTCCTTTTTTTCAAGCAACCCGACCGATTCAAGCATAATGATGTGCGCCATCGAACCAAGTACGTCATATCCCGCAAGATACAAATCCATCTCACGGTCTTTCCCGACAGTGAAATACTCAATCTCTCTGTCTGCCTCCATGTTTTTCTCCCAGAGTTTTTTCATATCAACCAAAGATTATTCATACGGAAGTCGTGCAATCAGTTCCGAAATCTTATTGACAGCCTCCTGTAGAGGTTTGGAAAGCATCGGCTTGAGAAACGAATTAATGTCTGCGCGGAACGTTATTTTCATTTTCGTATCATGTTCGGCAACTTGTTTCAGTTGTATCCACACTGTTAGTGGGACAGGAGAATTGGTTGTCTGGATTTTTATCGTTTCATTCGGTTTCCGTTCAATGATTTTGAATTGAACTCTCCCGATCGGTTCAAACGTCAAACTGCACGTATCGCGGTCGAATGTAAAATTCTTGACTTTATCCTGCGGAATACGGTCGCGAACACGTTCCAGGTTCGACAAATCCGACAACATTTCAAATATACTCTCGTCGTTGTGCGGTATGGTTTTTATTTCACTTACAAAATCAGACATTATTATTTAGAGATTTTTTCGAATGTTTTTTCCCGACGTATTTTGAGCCTGACTTATCATCCTTCCCATTTATCGGGCGCCTTGCGCCATTCCTGCAGAATTTCCACATCGTCTTCGGATATATAATTTATGCGTACGGCTTCTTCTATAATGGCGTTGTAGTTGGAAAGCGTGATGAGCGGTACTTTGGCTTCTTCGAATTTCTTTTTGGCAACGGGGAAGCCGTGTGTGAAAATAGCAACCATGCCAACCACTTTGCAACCGAAATTGCGTACGGCCTGAACAGCTTTCAGACTGCTCAAACCCGTCGAAATCAAATCTTCAACGATTACAACTTTGGCGTCGGTTCTCAATTCGCCTTCAATAAGGTTTTCGAGCCCGTGATCTTTCCGTTCGGAGCGGATATAGACAAAGGGAAGACCCAGCAAATCGGCCACTAATGCACCTTGTGCAATAGCGCCCGTCGCAACGCCGGCAATGGCGGTAACTTCAGGATAGTTTTCCTCTATGGTACGCGCCAACTCAATTTTGATAGTATTGCGAATAGCGGGATATGATAATGTTTTTCTGTTATCACAATAAATCGGCGATTTCCACCCCGACGCCCATATAAAAGGATTTGCAGGTTGCAGTTTAATCGCCTTAATCTGTAATAACTTTTTTGCAATGATTTTTTCTAATTCTTTCATATTCCAACACTCAATGTTATGTTTTTCAAATTTAGTTGCAAAAGTAAATCTTTTTACCGGAATAGAAATTAAAAAAAACATAAAAATTATTAATTCAATAGATATTTACAAACAGGAACCTGTTCAACCCTTTAAATGTGGCCACAAAACTGTCCCACTCTTCGGTGAATATACTGATTTGAATTTAACTTTTTTGTGATGATTTCGAAATGTTTTCTTAATATCGCCGCCATACCTTTGCCGTCGAATTGACAAGAAAAAAGATAATTAAGTATGAAATATATTATGCTTGCTGTTTTACTTTGGGGGGTTAATATGTTAGCAGCGACGCCGCTCAGAGGGGTGGTGAAGGATTCCGAAACCGGAGAAGAATTAATCGGCGCTACTATCCTCGTTAAAGACGATCCGGAACGAGGAGCTATAACAGGTTTGGACGGCGGTTTTTGGATTGAATCCATTTCGGAGCGTTGCATTTTGATTTGCAGTTATCTTGGTTATAAAACGACGGAATATACGGTGCAAAGCGATGCTGACAAATTGACTATTCTGCTCGAACCCGTTTACAGCGAAATCGAAGAAATAGTTGTTTACGCTCATGCGGCCAACGATACGGAAACCGGCGCACGAAGTATCGAACGACTCTCGTCGAACGTGATGAACATTGTCAGCGCAAGAGCAATCGAAATATCACCCGACATGACGGTAGCAAACGTGATACAGCGTGTTTCAGGCGTTACGGTGGAACGTAACAACAGTGGCGACGGTCAATATGCTATCTTGAGGGGAATGGATAAACGCTATAACTATACTTTGGTTAACGGCGTGAAAATTCCAAGTCCCGACAACAAAAACCGTTTTGTGCCGCTCGACATTTTTCCGTCCGAATTGTTGGACCGTCTGGAGGTAACCAAAGCGCTGACCGCCGACATGGAAGGCGACGCTATCGGTGGAGCCGTCAATCTTGTCATGAAAGACGCACCGCAAAACCGTCAGATTACCGCTAATATATCGACCGGATACAATGCGCTGTTTCTGGAACGCGACTTTCTTTCTTTCGACACGAAAGCGATGGACAAACAGTCGCCTTACGAAATTTACGGCGAAAGCTATCCTGCAAAGCCGCGTGATTTTTCGGAAAAACTGATACGCCTGGAGACGCAAAATGCGCCGGCTAATCTTTTCGGAGGATTTTCGTACGGCGACAGGCTGATACACGACCGCTTGGGAATCATGCTTGCCGGCAGTTACCAGAACAGTTATCGCGGAAGCGACTGTGTTTTTTACGGGACGACTACCGCAACAAGCGACGCCTCTAACTTGCCCGTATTAACCGACAAAAACGACCGCAGTTATTCCGAACGTCAAACCCGATACGGATTGCATGCCAAATTGGACTGGCGTTTTTCGAGACAACATAAAATACAGTGGTATAATGCGTATATGGATTTTAGCAATGCGCAAGTGAGAGACAACAAACGTATCGACCTCAACATCGGCTACAATCCCGGTCAGGGCGATTACAATCTGAGCTATGATACGCGTTTTCGTCTGAATCATCAGCATATTCTCAATTCCACGTTGAAAGGAACGCATCATTTCCGTTCGGAGGCGCTTAAAATCGACTGGTCGACGGTATATTCCAAAGCTTTCAACGAAACGCCCGACAATACTTCCGTACACACAGTTACCTCTGTCCGCAACCATCAGGAGAATCCCATATCCGTAGTGACGCTCGGAGGCGCCGACCGACGATGGGAACACAATTCCGACAATGATAAAGCAGCATATCTCAATATCATTTACAGTATGGAAGCGGAAAAAATCAAAATGAACTTTTCCGCAGGCGGCCTTTATCGCGACAAACAGCGTGCTAACTTCTTCAATCAATACGATTTCAGACCTTACGACGAATCGAAGGACGAAGGAATGCGCAACAATCTGATTAAAGGCGTAGACTGGAACGATTACAGCGAAATCCTATTCACCGTTTTCACTCCTTTCGGCGCAGTGGGCAATCCGTTGAATTACGAGGCTTCGGAAAAAATCGCAGCAGGCTATGGACAGATCAAAATATTCATCTACAATTTGCAGGTTATCGCAGGCTTGCGCATAGAAAATACCGAGCAGGGATATTTTCTGAAATATGCTGTCGAAGGCGTCAAAAACTCCGGAAATCAGCTTTATACCGATTATTTGCCCGATGTACATCTGAAATATTCGCCCTGGATAAACAATAATTTCAGGGTTTCATATTACAAGTCCATCAATCGTCCGAGTTTTTTTGAGATTGTTCCCTATCGCATTATCAACGAAGATTACACCGAAATGGGAAATCCCGATTTGCAGCACACCATTGCGCACAACATCGATGCGAGGTACGAATATTTTCCACGACCGTCGGAACAGTTCATGCTGGGTCTGTTTTATAAAAAGATGGAAAACCCGATTGAATACGGAATGATTACGCAGGGACAGGGAACATTTTACATGCCTGCCAACTTCGGCGAAGCATCGAACCTCGGCATGGAAATCGACATCACAAAATATTTCCATTCCTTCGGACTGAAAGGCAATTATACGTTCACACATTCGGCAATAACCACAACAAAACTGTTCAATTACGACAATCCCGATCCTTCGTCTTCCGAAAAGGTACTGGTTAAAAACGTCAATCAAACCCGTCCTTTAAACGGACAAGCGCGGCACGTGGCAAATCTTTCGCTGCTGTATAAAGATACGAAAAACGGATGGGACGGGCAATTTGCTCTTTCGTACACCGGAGACCGCATGTATGCCGTCTCGCGTTATTTCGACAATGATATATGGCAAAGCGGATATTTACAGTTGGACGCTGCCATAGAAAAAAAATGCAAGGCAGGATTGATTTTGTTTGCCAAAGCAAGTAATCTCTTGAATACGCCGATGGTGCATTATCTCAAAAAAGACAATCCTTCCAACAGCCGTATCGAAGGTTACAGAAATCACCACGGCGGAACTCTTGTGAGATGCGATTATTACGGTCAAAATCTGCAAGCAGGGATCAGATATAAATTTTAAAATAAATTCTTTAATTAAATTTTTTATAACAATGAAAAAGATTAGATTACTTTTCGTTTTACTTGCTACCGCACTGTTGTTCGGCGGATGCTCAAAAGATACGGAAGATCTTTCCGTAAAAGGAATTACGCTGTCAAAATCGGCGCTAACGCTTAAATTGGGGAATAGCGAAACCCTCACGGTGACATTTTTCCCCGCAAACGCCGCAAACAAAAACGTTACATGGAGCAGTCTGGATGAAGACATTGCCAGCGTAAGCAACGACGGAGCCGTGACCGCCGTCAAACCGGGAAATGCTACGATTGTCGCAACTTCGGACGAAAACGGAGAAAAAGCAACCTGTTCCGTAACGGTCACGCTTAACGACCCCCTAACAATATCGGGCGCAGTAGAAGGCGTTTGGCAAAAATATTCCGTTATCAACGTGACGGGACATATCAATGTTCCCGCAGGAAAAACGCTGACCATCGAAGAGGGCGTCGAGGTGATCATCGGCACGGAAGGACAGGACGCCAATAATACGAAAATAGAGTTCATTATCAATGGCAATCTTTACTGTTACGGTTCGGAAGAGATGCCTGTTACATTCTCCGTGCCGGCAGACATGCGTAAACCGGAAAACTATTTTGCACGTCTCTGGGGCGGCGTTATCGGAAGCCAAACATGCGGTGAAATTGTTTTCGAGCATGTGCTGATTGAATATACCGGTGCTGTCACTACCCATACTTCTCCTTCGGTTACCTCCGGACTCTTCAAGCCCTCCGGAGGAGAAGGAATGGTAGCCTTCAATACCAACAATCCCGCAGGGAAATATGTGATTGTCAATTCTACTTTCCGTTACACGGGCGAAGACGCTATTTATGTGCAGGGAGGAAGTTGTATTTTTGCCGACAACCTGTTTTACGCTGTTGGAGAAGCCGGAGGAGAAGCCATTAACGTCAAGGCCGGATGCAAAGTCGACGCCGCACGAAATCTGATGTACAGCCCAAATACCAACGGATTCAAACTGTCTAATTCGGGCGCCGACGGAGGAGCGCGTTTCCAGGCGCAAATCAACGCATACAACAACACCATTATCAATTCAGGATGGCGGCGCGACCCCAACAAGCCCAAAGGAGGTTCCGTATGGGCTGAATCAGGATGTCTGGCTAATGTCTATAATAATTTAATCATCAACTGCATGTTCGCCGCAAAAGCGCCAAATTTCGGGATCGACGCTACCGACGGACCTGATTTGAACAGCAAAATCAATTATAACTATTATGCTTCGGGGAACGCTCAAAGCGCCATTCCACAGCACATTGCCAACGGTACGGTTACAGCTCTCGACGGATTTAAAACCGGCGTCGCAGACGTGGTATATGGAACGTATGATGTAAGAGGTAATGCGCTCGGAGACAAAAATCCGCAGTTTGTGAATTTCCCCTTTACGAATAATCCGGTGTTAAGTTACACTTACGACGATTCGTGGGACTTTCATCTCCAGGACGCTTCTCCGGCTTTGAGCGGAGCAAAAACCGACTTTACGCCTTATTTCGAAGGACAGGGAATCACAATTAACGGGATAGTGTATAAATCGCCCACTCCCGCTTCCTATTTCGGAGCTTTCGGAACAAAATAAAGACTTATGAAAAGAACTTCTATAATGATTGCCGTAGTACTGACCATTGTTTTCTTTACGGCATGTACCGAAAACGACAGCCGCATTGTTCTTCCCCATCTGCCGGAATCGGCTGTGAACTTTATCGTTGCCAACGATTTGGGACGCAACGGGTATTACCAGCAGAAACCGATAGCCCAACTCATGGGCTACACGGCTGAACATATCGACATCGCAATGATAGCCGCCGCAGGAGATATCCATCACTTTGAGGGAGTGGCAAGCGTCGCCGACCCGCTGTGGATGACCAATTACGAACTGATTTACGACCATCCCGAACTGATGATTGAATGGAACGCCATCTGCGGCAACCATGAATACCGCGGAAATACGCAGGCGATATTGGATTATTCACACATCAGCCGCCGATGGAACGTGCCGCAACGTTATTACACCCAAGTTCTTCAATCGGACGATGGCGTCTCGTGTCGTTTGCTTTTTATCGATACAACTCCGCTCATCGACAAATACCGTAACGATAGCATCACTTATCCCGATGCACACAAACAGGACGACAACGCTCAACTTCGCTGGATTGACTCAACACTGGCGCATGCTGCCGAAAAATGGAAAATTGTGATTGGACACCATCCCGCTTATGCATACACCAAGAAAGAAGATGCCGAAAGAGCGGACATACAGGCGCGCCTCTCTCCGATTCTCGAAAAACACAAGGTGAATATCTATTTCTGCGGACACATTCACAATTTTCAGCATATCCGTCTGGATTCGTCGTCGGTCAATTACGTGGTAAACTCCGCCGGTTCACTTTCCCGTCCGGCGAAAGAAACGGAAGGAACGCTGTTTTGTAGCGGCGACCCAGGATTTACGCTATGCTCAATAGACGCAACCGCTATCAGGTTTTTCTTTATCAACCACAAAGGAGAAATTGTTTACAGTTATACGATTCCTCAATAAACCCGAGTTCGAGATAATTAAGATTTAAGATTTAAGATTTAAGATTTCATATTTCATATTTAATATTCAAAAGTGTTGCAGGATGCCATGTTGCAGTGTTGTTACTGCCTGTTTCTGCAAAAAAAACAGAGAGAGTGTCGATCTTTTGACACATCCTCTGACCGTGATAACCGGCACGGCAAGGAAGACGAGGCTGGTATGATAGAAACGTTCCTCATCAATCGTCTCCCCGTGCCTTAGAGATAGCCCGTTTATTCCGCATCTTATAAATAAAAATACAGCAATTCAGAAAGAAAATAACGTTTTTATAAAGGAGTAACAATCATGTTAATACAGAATAGCAAAAAAATATTTTTCCGGATATTTTTTATCTTTCTTTTGTAAAAAAACTTTTCC
>JAITJX010000057.1 GCA_031278765.1 Tannerella sp.
TAATTGTTTTCGTGGTTGATTTTAGTGAATACGATAATTTGCGTATAGGGGGATGCTTTTGCTTTTTTGTTACCTCTTTATGATTCTCCGATTTTATTTAGCCCTTTCTGAATTGCTGATTATTTACTGTAAAAAAAACGTATCTTTGGCGTTTAAAAAAAAGAAATATTTATGAAAGGCAGGCAAAAATACTACGTTGTATGGAAAGGAGTGAATCCTGGCGTTTACGATAGCTGGACGGAATGTCGGCTTCAGACGGAAGGCTATGAGGGAGCGCTGTATAAGTCGTTTGAATCGCATGAAGAAGCAACAGTCGCTTTCGGAAATTCTCCCTGGCATTATATCGGGAAAGAATCAAAAACCGGCGGGAATCCGGTCGGGGAAATGGCGTCGTATGTTCTCGAAAGTCTTGCTGTGGATGCAGCATGCAGCGGGAATCCTGGTGATATGGAGTACAGGGGGGTATATGTTGCTACTGGCAGGCAGGTTTTCAAAATGGGTCCGCTGAAGCAGGGCACTAACAATATCGGCGAGTTTCTTGCGCTGGTACATGGCCTGGCGTTTTTGAAAAAGTCCGGCAGCACGATGCCGGTTTATTCCGACAGCCGCAACGCCATCGGCTGGATAAAACAGAAGAAATGCGGTACAAAATTGGAACGTACGCCGGCGAACGGGCCTGTATTCGATCTGATAGCGCGTGCGGAAAGATGGCTGGTCGCAAACAGTTACAGCAATGAAATCCTGAAATGGGAGACGTCTCTGTGGGGCGAAATTCCGGCAGATTTCGGAAGGAAATAGCGTTTTGTTTTTTTATGCGTCAAAATTCCGGATTCGCTGTTTTTTTGCAGGATTCTTTGTTTCCATGTTCGCGTGAATGTTCCATGTGTAGACATACGGCGGAATAGCAGATTTGTTTTCCCCTGATACCGTTATTTTCAAGTCTTTTTCCAAACTCGCGGTCTCCTTTGCCATATTGCATACCTTCGTTGAAGGCGATGATGTCCGAATACCATGCGGAAGAATTATCCCCGTTCCAGGAAGTCTTTGCTCTCGTAAGGGAATTCGCCAGTTTTTCTTTCAAGCCAAATGAAGTCAATTTGCTATTTTTAAACGAAGGTTTTAGTCCTTTTGATTTTAGCCATTTAATGTTAAAACATCTGCCGGAGAGAATATCTTCTTTTGTAAGTTCGTTTGAAATATTTAGCGGAAGTTTGAAAGAACCTCCTGCTAAGAAGCTGTTTACTGTTGCGAATTTCAGGTGTTCCGCAACAAAATCCATTCGCGGTATGCAGTCTCCGTTGCTAAACAACAGATAGGGCGCTGCCGCCGCCATTATTGCCTTGTTCAAGATTTTATACTTATGGTAACCTTCGTCTCGCAGCCATACATGTTTGACAGAATATGAGATCTGTGAGCGCAGATTTTCGATTCTTTTAAACGTGTTATCCTCGGAAGCATCGTTTGCAATGATGACTTCAAAACGTTTGTCCGTTTGCGCTTCGTATCCCCAGAGTACTTTTTCGAGCCGGTCGGGCTGGTTGTGAGAAAAAAGAATCACCGAGAGTCGAAGCGTTTCCGTATCGGCCGCCGTCTCATCGGAGGCAAAGGGAACAGGGTGTTTGTTTCCGAAGCGTTTCCAAAACCGGCTTCTGGCGGAGAGAATTTTTTCCATGCAGTATTGAATATCTGCTTTGCACGTTTGTGCATAAATGTTTGCGATCAGTTCAAACATAGGTTTTTGTCCCCATAAGCGCGCAAAGCTTTCACATCCTTTTTCAAGGGATATTTTCCCGAATTTCATTCTGTTAAGATCGACGAGCGAGAATTTCACCTCTCCGTTTATTTCGTCGAACAGGATGTTCCCCGGAGAATAATCACAGTGATAGATTCCCGCTTCATGCAATTTCACTGTAAAAAGAACAAATGTTTTCAAGATGTTTTCTCGTCCGGCAATTCCGCCTTTTCCAAACTCATACATCGTGTGCCGGAAGTCGCTCTGTTTTGTTATGTAATAGCTGTAATTGATTAGTCCGCCGCGTTTTGTTATTATGTAAGCAATTGGTTCGGGTGTTTCTATCCCCCGATTCATCAATCTTATTGCATTAAAAAAAGAACGTTTTGCTTTCGATGGACGAAAGAAAGTGTAAATAATGCGGTTAAAAAACTGTGGTATTCTGAATCTTTTAACATTGATCGACTCCTTACCTGCGTTTAAGACGCGAATTTCATTTCGTATTTTGTAAATCACCTTACCTTCTTTGTCAAAGCGTGTCGGAACGGATTCAACAAATTCCGTAAATTGTTTATATTCGGGATTTATTGTAATTTTCATTTATAGAGGAAGTCTTTTACTTTGTGAACAATTTGTTCGGGAACAATTTCATTCATGCAGGCATAGTCTTCTCTGTAACAGGGTTTATTTCCGAAAATAGAACATGGCCGGCACGGCAGTACCGCCTGAACCGCATTGTCCGGATCTTGACGGTATCCGTAAAATCCGGCGTAGGGATGTGTAGCGCCCCAAATGGAGACAACATCAGTCTCCACAAGCGAAGCCAGATGCATGTTTGCCGAATCCATGCTGACGAGCAAATCAAGTTTGCTTATCAGGACGAGTTCCTGATCTATCGAATAACATCCTGCTGCGTTGCGAACATTCGGATATTTTTCCGACCATTCTTTCAGCATGTCTGCTTCCCTGCCTTGTCCACCAAACAAAAAAACGGCAGTATCTTTCTTTTCGGATAATTGTTTTATGACGATTTCCATTTTTTTCAAAGGATATATTTTCCCTTTATGTTTTGCAAAAGGGGCGATCCCGATCCAGTTGCCTTTTTTTTCTTCCGGAAAAGATTCCGTAACAGGATTGTTCTCAAACAGTGAAACGAAAGTTTCATCAAAATCGTATCCCGCTTTCCGAAAAACGTCCGCATATCGCATTATTGCAGTTCGTAACGGATGTATTTCCTTTGGCGGACGGGAAATGATTTGCCTGCGCTGTTTCCTTCCTTTGTCGATTTTGAAAATCTTTTTCCCGCTCAAAAAGAAGATCGCATCAATTATCCGTGAACGGAATACGCCATGAAGGTCCAACACTGTGTCAAACCCCTCTTTGCGTAACATGAAAGCGCATCTCAGAATACCCCAAAAGGATTTTTCGGCATTGGCGATGTCTGCTCCCGTAATATTTACGTTTGAAGGACGATTCATGAAAACCGGCGTCAGGAAAGTTTGTGTGAGCACGGTAAACAAATCTTCCGGATATGCTTTTGCGACGGAATAAATTATCGGAATGGTCATTGCAACATCTCCGATAGCAGAAAATCTTATTGTCAGGATTTTGGACATCTATTTTTTCCGTATAATACAGGGTTGAGCATGGGATCGTTGTACATTTTCATTTGCCGGTAAACTTTCATATATTTACGTCCTTCCGAAATGTCGTCGATAAATTTGTTCAGGGCGGTCATCAGATCTGTTTTCTGTTCTTGGAGGATTTGGCGTTTGACAATGCACCTTTCTCTTTGAGTATTGTCAATCTCCTCTCGTTCAATTTCCTTTTCGATGTGAAATATTTTAAGTTCCAATATCGACAGGCGGTCGATTGCCCATGCGGGACTTTCAGTATTGATAGTCGCTTCCGGTCGTATTTCGACGTCTTTATACTTCTCAAGAAAATAGCTGTCAATGCGTTCTACAAGATCCGTGCGTTCCTGATTTGATTTATCGATCTTTCTTTTTAGTTTCAAGGCTTCGATCGGTTCGATATCCGGATTCCGGATGATGTCTTCGAGATGCCACTGTACCGTATCTATCCAATTTTTCAGATACAGGAACGATTCTATACTATCCTCGCCGTAAGGATTTTGTACAGGAGAATCAACATTGTCGGTTTTATGATAATCGTTTGTCGCTCTTTCAAAAATCGAATAATAAGATTCTGCAAATTCTTCCATGATTTTTTATTAATTTTCAGTTGCAAATTTAAGCGAAATTATTCTAAATGCAAAAAATACGTGGGAATTGGGGTTGTAATTGCAAAGATAAAACCGCACCTCCCCGCCAGGACGTATTGTATATCATTAAAACATATTTGATAATTTCCTGTCGGATAAATTCCGGCAAAAATCTTTGCGGAAGGACTAAAAAGCATGACAATCCGGTGTTTTTTGTTCCGGATATGTCTGTATTTCTTCTTTTGAACGCATGAAATCATAATAATCTAATAATTTAGCACAAAAGTATGCAATTATTCCAATATTCCGTAAATATATTCGCCGATGGAATCACTAAATGGATTATTTTCAGCATAATCGCTATTCGTTCTAAGAGTCTGTTATTTCAATAATTTTTCTATCACTTCTGGAAAATACCTGTATTCAAGAAGATGTGTTTTCCGTTCCACATCTTCGATCGTATCTGTCTGTAAAACAGGAAATTTTGCCTGAAAGATGATTTGCCCCTCATCATAATTCTCATTTACATAATGAATTGTGATTCCCGATTCCTTTTCTCCGGCTGTGATTACAGATTCATGAACATGATGTCCGTACATGCCTTTTCCGCCGAATTTAGGTAACAGTGCCGGGTGAATGTTGACGATCCTGTCCGGATATGCGACAATGATTGCATGTGTAATCTTCAACAGAAAACCTGCCAAAACGATGAAATCAACATCAAATTCGGCTAGTTTTTTCAAAATTTCGCCTCCTTCGTTAAATTCTTTGCGAGTGAATGTAAACGAAGGTATTCCGTATTTTGCGGAGCGACTGTGTACGCCGGCATCAATCCTGTCTGATAAAACAAGCACAACATTAAAATCTTTATTATCAATAAAATATTTGATAATATTTTCGGCGTTGGTTCCCGTTCCCGAGGCAAAAATGGCAATTTTTTTCATAAATATTTTCTCAAAAATTTTGCGCAATAATAAAATAATTGTGCAATTTTAAATAATTGTGCAAAAAAAATATGCTATATGTGCAAAATATTAATTTTCTTTGCGCTGCAAAAATAAGAAAAATTAGTATTAATTAAAAATTTTACAATTATGTCAGATGTAGCATCTCGCGTTAAAGCGATAATAGTTGACAAACTTAGTGTTGAAGAATCGGAAGTAACTAACGAAGCAAGTTTTACCAATGATTTGGGCGCTGATTCTTTGGATACGGTTGAATTAATCATGGAATTTGAGAAAGAATTTAATCTCACTATCCCTGATGACCAAGCCGAAAAAATCTCTACAGTAGGAGACGCAATTGCGTATATTGAAAAAGGATGCGCAAAATAAAAAAACATTAAATCCCATAACAATTATGGAATTAAAAAGAGTAGTGGTAACGGGTCTTGGCGCCGTTACTCCGTTAGGAAACAACGTTGCGGAGACGTGGCAATCGTTGATTAACGGAGTAAGCGGAGCGGGACCTATTACTCGCTTTGATTCGTCAAAGTTCAAAACACGATTTGCCTGCGAAGTAAAAAATTTTGATCCGCTGACATGTTTTCCGGAAAAGAAAGAAGCCCGCAAGTGTGATTTATATTCACAATATGCAATTGCAGCCGCACAAGAAGCAATTACCGATTGCAAAATGGATTTGGAAAAAGAGAACAAAGACCGTATTGGCGTTATCTTTTCATCGGGTATTGGCGGTATTTTTTCGTTTCAGGAAGAAGTAATGGAATACAACCAGGAGCGCGGTCCCCGCTTCAACCCGTTCTTTATTCCCAAAATAATTGCAGATATTTCGGCAGGACTGATCTCCATGAGATACGGTTTTAGAGGACTGAATTTTGGAACTGTTTCGGCATGTGCCACTTCAACTAACGCGATAGCCGACGCCTATAACTACATAAGGCTTGGCAAGGCAAATGCTATTGTAACAGGAGGCGCCGAAGCGGCAATTACCATCGTTGGTATTGGTGGGTTTAATGCAATGAATGCGCTTTCGACGCGAAATGATTCGTTCGAGACGGCATCCCGTCCGTTCAGCGCCAGCCGGGATGGATTTGTAATGGGCGAAGGCGGCGTTTGCCTTATACTTGAAGAGTTGGAACATGCCCTCGCACGCGGATCTCAAATATATGCCGAAGTTGCAGGAGCAGGTTTCTCAGCTGATGCATACCATCTTACAGCTTCACACCCCGAAGGTCTCGGTGCAATTCTCGTTATGCAAAACGCCCTCGAAGACGCAGAAATGAAGCCCGAAGAAATTGATTATATTAATGTTCACGGGACATCTACTCCTTTAGGAGATGTTTCGGAAGAAAAAGCCATAAAGGAAGTGTTTGGAGAACATGCCCGTAAACTCAATATCAGCTCTACCAAATCAATGACCGGACACATGCTCGGAGCGGCGGGAGCAATGGAAGCAACGGCTTGTGTTTTGTCAATTCAGGAAAATATCGTTCCTCCTACAATCAATCATGCAGAAAACGATAATGACCCTGAAATAGATTATAATCTGAATTTTACATTTAATAAAGCACAAAAGAGGACAGTAAATGCGGCTCTCTCAAATACTTTTGGTTTTGGCGGACATAATGCATGTGTCATTGTTAAAAAGTTTCAAAAATAAAAGAAAGTGATTTTCAAAAATATAAAAGAAAGGATAAGGCTCTTTAAAGTTAAAAATAAAGAGCCTTATTTGTCTTTTTATCAGATATTCGGATTTTATCCTAAAGCTCCGGAACTTTATGAGCAGGCTTTTATTCACAGTTCGATTTGCTCGACGCAAGAGGGAAAACGAATTAATAATGAACGTCTTGAGTTCCTTGGAGATGCAATTTTATCCGCAATTATTTCGGATATTGTATATAAACGTTTTCCTAATAAACGGGAAGGTTTCCTTACAAATACCCGTTCAAAGATAGTTCAACGCGAAAGCCTTAACAAGATAGCGCTTAAACTTGGAATCGACAAAAAAATAAATTCAAAGAAATATGCTTTTATTCATAATAAATATATGTGCGGCAATGCTTTTGAAGCCTTGATAGGAGCTGTTTACCTTGACAGGGGATATCGTTTTACTTACAAATTTGTCGAACGCATTGTTGAAAAGCATCTGGAACTTGACAAAATTGCCATAAAGGAAGTAAATTTCAAGTCAAGACTGTTGGAATGGGGGCAAAAAAACAAAATGTTGATAGCATTTGATTTGACAGGAACTTTCACGGATGATGATGGTACACTTGTTTTTCAGACAAGCGTAACACTCGAAGGAACACCGCTCGCGGTAGGTATCGGAAATACAAAAAAAGAATCGCAACAAGTTGCTGCCAAAGCAGTTTTGAGAAAATTGAAAAAAGACAAAGACGTTATCCAACTCGCGGAGCATCTTAAAAATAAAAAATCATCTCCCGAATGAAATACCCATATTCAGGCCTCGATGTATAAGATCGTGATTTTTAGGAACTAATTTTATTTTTCCGGCAACTTCCGACAATGTAACCGAACTTATTACGCCGTCTTTGAAACAAACCATTCTCCCGAATGATTTTTCGGCAATCAAGTCCGTTGCATGGCCGCCAAATCGAGTAGCAAGATTACGGTCGAAAGGGGACGGATTGCCGCCACGCTGAATATGGCCGAGTACTGTAGTTCTGACTTCTATTCCGGTAGATTTTTCAATTGCTTCCGAAATGTAGTCCGTTGGTTTGGCATGTCCGGTTTTCAATCCTTCCGCCAAAACAACAATCGAATAAGGTTTGCCTGCCGTTGCCCGTTCTGTTATTTTTGTATTAACCGTCTCAATATCAATTCCAATCTCAGGAATAAGTATAATATCGGCGCCACCTGCCATCCCTGCATACAGCGCTATCCAACCGGCTTTATGTCCCATAACTTCCACAACCATAACGCGTTTATGTGAACTTGCAGTCGAATGAAGTCTGTCAATCGCTTCGGTTGCAATGTTTACAGCCGAAGCGAAACCGAATGTAATATCTGTTCCAAATACGTCATTATCAATGGTTTTTGGAATACTAATGATGTTTAATCCTATTTGAGATAATTTGTAAGCGGTTTTTTGCGTACCGTTACCGCCGATACATACAACACAATCGATACCTAATTCTCTGTAATTATTATAAATAATATCAGGTTTGTTGTTATCGCCCGCATCAAGCAGTTGCTTGAACGGCTTTTCGCGCGAGGTTCCAAGAACAGTACCTCCGAGATTAAGGATGCCGGAAAGAGTTCTTTCCGTAAAAACCTCAACATCTTTGTTAAGTAAGCCTGTAAAACCATTATGGATACCTATGACATCCATCCCGTACTTCATAAGAGCCGTTTTACCTACACCTCGAATGGTAGCGTTAATACCCGGACAATCACCCCCTGATGAAAGAATTCCTATTTTCATATTCACCGGCTGTTACAATCGTTTTTGCAGCCAACCATTTATTCTTTTTCCTTTTAACATTGCTACCGAAACTTGGTACGGCGAAGGAAAATAGCAACATCAACGCAAAGATAATTTTAATTACTTTCATAATTTGACAAAGGTAGAAAATAATTATTAATTAATTACCAAAAATTAAAATATAATTTTTTTTGTTCGCGCCTTCTGACTCTTTGTTTCTGATTCTTGATTTCAGAAAAAATCCTTACATTTGCAAAATTTTACTCAAATTATTCCGATTTATGGATATTATATCGAAAACCATATCTGCTTTATTTTCAGAAAGATTGAAAAAGATTGATTTATACGGAGTTCAGGCTGTTGATATACAACAACGGCAATTAATGAATTTGTTGGAACAGTCTTGTCGAACCGAATTCGGAAGGAAATATAAATTTGATGAAATAAAGAAATATAATACCTATAGTGAAAGAGTTCCTGCCGTTTCTTATGAAAAATTGCATCCCTGCATAGAACAAATGATCCGGGGTGAAAAAAATGTGCTGTGGCCTTCGGCTGTGAAGTGGTATGCAAAGAGTAGTGGCACAACCAACGATCGCAGCAAATACATACCTGTAACTAAGGAAATTCTGCGTAATTGTCATTATAAAGGTGCACTTGATTCCGTTTTGCTATATCTCAGGAATAATCCTCAATCTCGGTTTTTTTCGAAAAAAGGGTTGATACTTGGAGGCAGTCACAAGCCTGCGGCAATAAATTCCAAATCGCACAGCGGTGATTTATCGGCAGTTTTGCTTCAAAAAGCAAATCTGTTATTGAATTTGGTTCGCGTTCCCGCAAAAAAAATAGTGTTGATGGACGAATGGGAAGCAAAATTAAAGGCTGTTGTTGAAAATACTGTTAATAAAGACATTGTAAGCATTTCCGGCGTGCCGTCGTGGATGCTGGTTTTGTTGAAAGCAGTACTTGAAAAAACAGGCAAGAACACTATCAGCGAAGTTTGGACGAACCTGGAAGTGTTTTTTCACGGGGGCATGGGGTTTGATCCTTACCGTCGTCAATATGAATCTGTTATCGGTTCTGAGACGATGCGCTATATGGAAATCTACAATGCTTCCGAAGGTTTTTTCGGCATTCAGGACAACCTTTCGGAGACAGGGATGCTCTTGATGCTTGATTACGGCGTTTTCTACGAATTTCTCTCGACAAATTCGGACAATCAAAAAATTATACCGCTTGAAGACGTAAAAATTGATGAAAACTATGAAATTATAATCACAACGGCAGGTGGATTATGGCGCTACCGCATAGGCGATACCATCCGTTTCACGTCGGTATTTCCGCACAAATTTATCATCACAGGACGAACAAAACAATATATCAATGCCTTCGGAGAAGAATTAATGGTTGATAATTCAAACAAGGGAATAAAACGAGCCTGTGAGAAAACAAATGCACTGGTGCGTTTCTATTCGGCAGCACCGCTGTTTTATACTACCGGTAAAGGACTTCATCAGTGGATAATAGAATTTGAAAAAAAACCTGCCTCGATAGACGACTTCGCATTGCATTTGGACAATGCCCTGCAACAGTTAAACTCTGATTATGAGTCTAAAAGATATAAAAACATTTTCCTGCAAAGGCTTGAAATTATTGAAGCGAGAAAAGATTTATTTTTTGATTGGTTGAAAATGCACGAAAAACTTGGTGGACAACATAAAATACCTTCTCTTTCGAATGACCGTAAAATCATAGATGAGTTGATCAAAATGAACGATAAAACCGTCGATTGAAATGAAATTATTCCCATTCATATTGCTGATAATCATGGTATTTTTACTCGCTATTGCGACCTTTGCAGAGCGAAGTTTCGGAACATCTTTCGTTTTGCATCACTTTTATGGTTCATGGTGGATGATTACGCTTTGGGCAGCAATTCTTGCGTCTGCTTTTTTCTTGTGTATCAATAAATTGATAAAAAACAGAAAATCCACCTTTATGCTTCATCTCTCTTTTGGAGTGATACTTGCGGGCGCTTTTGTTTCTTATCTGACATCCGAACGAGGGCAAATTCACCTTCGGGAAGGCGGATGGACGGAATCAGGTATAATAATTCCTTTTTCATTGACACTCAATAAGTTTGAATTAGAATATTACGAAGGGACAACTACCCCGATGGATTATGTAAGCCACTTGACTTTGAACGAAGGGGGGGGGGGAATCGAAGTCACCGTTTCAATGAATAATATATTTAAATTCAAGGGATTTCGATTTTATCAGGCTTCTTATGACAAAGATCTGAAAGGAACTGTCCTCTCTGTCAGTTATGATCCTTGGGGTATAGCCATCACATATTCGGGATATTTTCTTTTGTTTTTGTCGATGTTACGAATATTGTTCAATAAAAAAGGAAGGTTTCGCGCTTTATTAAAATCGCTGGCTGTCATTTGTTTATTTTTTACTCCTTTTATTTCTCAGGCACAACGCACGCTAACCGAAGAAGAGGCGCAGACATTCGGTCGGTTATCAATGTTTTATAATGGAAGAATCGTTCCAATAGATACTTATGCCTGTGATTTTACGAAAAAAATTACAGGAAAATCTTCCTACAAAGGTTTTAATGCAGTTCAAGTACTTGCCGGATACATTTTTTTTCCTGAGGAATGGCAGGAAGAGCCTCTGATAAAAATAAAAGACAGGGAAATAAGGCAATTTATCCGTAATGGTAGCGGCAATCGGCTACGTCTCAGCGATTTCTTTAATTCGGGAATTTACAAACTTTCGAATTCGGGATTCTCTGAACGACACAAAGGAATGAGAGAAGCCGACGAAAAAGTGGGACTTATTCTCGTTCAGAGCGCCGGCGCCACCATGAAAATTTTTCCACAAGGAAACCGTTGGTATTCAATGACTGACGACTTATATTCCGTCGAGGATGAAGATACTTTGTTTATTTCCAAAGTATTATATATGGTTTCCGACTTATTGCAAAAAGAAGACCATCATTCTGTGATTGATTTATTTAATAAAATATCTGTATATCAGCATAAAAAAGTAGAACATGGCTCTATTTCGGACAGCAAAACCCAAAAAGAAATCTTATATAACAGATTACACGCTGCCGAAATCCTTTTTAAAATCAATCTTGTTCTCGGTGTTTTTGCATTCGTTTTTTTCATTTGGGAAATACTTTCAGGAAGAAA
Organism: Tannerella sp.; assembly: GCA_031278765.1. Taxonomy (GTDB): domain Bacteria; phylum Bacteroidota; class Bacteroidia; order Bacteroidales; family Tannerellaceae; genus Tannerella. The sequence continues at coordinate 11,564 of JAITJX010000057.1, forward strand.
TAATAAACCGCTTAACAGCGTATTGCTTCTGCAATTAATTTTTTCTTTTATTTTTCTATCCATTACGCTTGCGTTGAGGTGGTACATTTCAGGACACATACCTCTGTCGAACAGTTTTGAAACCATGATGTTTGCTGCATGGTTTATTATACTGATTACTATTATTTCAAATAAAAAATCAAAGATATTTGCAGTAGCCGGATTGTTTTTGTCGGGACTCATCCTGCTTGTTGCCTCTCTGGGCGCTATGAATCCGCAAATTACGAAACTTGTCCCCGTACTTATGTCTCCGTGGCTTAGCCTTCATGTTTCTTTGCTGATGATTTCCTATTCGCTGTTTGGGTTCATGATGTTTAACGGAATAGCAGCAATAACGATTCGTTTAACCGTGAAAAACAGTGACCGGTATATCGAAAAATTGCAATTAATCAGTCAAATACTCTTATATCCGGCGTTATTTACGCTGACGGCAGGTATTTTTGTCGGCGCCGTCTGGGCAAATGTCTCGTGGGGGCGTTATTGGGGCTGGGATCCGAAAGAAGTTTGGGCGCTTGTCACGATGCTTGTTTATTCGCTTGCAATGCATACGCAATCGTTGCCGGCGTTTCGCAAACCGTTGTTTTTTCACGTATTTTCCATTCTTGCATTTCTTACGATATTAATGACTTATTTTGGAGTGAGTCTGTTTTTCGGTGGAATGCACAGCTATTGAAAAAAAATCCAAACGCTGTTTCTTAGAAAAAAAATGTCAGATTTCTTTGTTTAAACTGACATCTTTTTATGTAAATCATAAAAATAGAACGCTTAAATCAGAATTTTTTTCGTACCTTTGCCGGACTTTTTCAGAGTGTGGTAAAGTATTGTATAACTTATTTAATAAACAGAGTATTGACGAATGGAAAATTTTAAAAACATTGTTCCCATAGAAGATTTTAACTGGGATTCTTATGAAAAAGGCGAAAGTCCGGTGCAAGATAGAAGCATAGAAGATTTGACAAAAACTTATGATGAAACGCTTAACACGGTTAAAGACAAAGAAGTAGTAGAGGGGACAGTAAATGCTATGAACAAACGTGAAGTAGTAGTAAATATTGGTTTCAAATCGGACGGCGCAGTGCCGATGTCCGAATTTCGCTACAATCCCGATTTGAAAATCGGCGATAAAGTAGAAGTTTATATTGAAAATCAAGAGGATAAAAAAGGACAATTGATTCTTTCTCATAAAAAAGCGCGTGCAGCACGTTCTTGGGACAGAGTGAACGAAGCCCTTGAAAAAGATGAAATCATAAAAGGTTATGTTAAATGTCGTACAAAAGGCGGTATGATTGTCGATGTCTTCGGCATAGAAGCCTTTTTGCCCGGCTCGCAAATTGACGTAAAACCTATCCGCGACTATGATATCTTTGTAGATAAGACAATGGAATTTAAAATTGTGAAAATAAATCAGGATTTCAAGAACGTGGTGGTATCGCACAAAGCGCTTATCGAAGAAGAGCTTGAACAGCAAAAGAGAGAAATCATTTCACACCTTGAAAAAGGACAGGTACTCGAAGGAATCGTAAAGAATATCACTGCTTACGGCGTATTTGTCGATTTGGGCGGCGTAGACGGATTAATTCACATCACAGACCTTTCATGGGGGCGCGTAACTCATCCTGAAGAAATCGTGAAACTTGACGAAAAAGTAAACGTTGTAATTCTTGATTTCGATGACGAAAAGAAACGTATTGCTTTAGGACTTAAACAACTGACCCCCCATCCATGGGATGGACTTGATCCGGACTTGAAAGTAGGTGAAACAGTAAAAGGAAAAGTGGTTGTGATGGCCGATTACGGCGCATTCGTTGAAATTGCTCTGGGGGTTGAAGGTTTGATTCATGTTTCGGAAATGAGCTGGACGCAACATTTGCGCAGCGCACAGGAATTTATGAAAGTAGGCGACGAAGTGGAAGCTATTATTCTGACATTAGACCGTGATGAACGCAAAATGTCTCTCGGCGTCAAACAACTTAAACCTGACCCATGGGAAAACATCGAAGAACGTTTCTCGGTTGGTTCGGTACATAAAGCAAAAGTATGCAATTTTACCAACTTTGGAGTATTCGTCGAAATCGAAGAAGGCGTTGATGGATTGATTCACATATCCGACCTTTCGTGGACTAAGAAAATCAAACATCCGAGCGAATTTACCGCAATCGGCGCCGTAATAGATGTACAGGTTCTTGATGTAGATAAGGAAAATCGCAGATTAAGTCTTGGACACAAACAAATGGAAGAAAATCCATGGGAGGTATTTGAAACAATATTCACAAGTGGTTCTCTTCATGAAGGTACGATTATCGAGCTGATGGATAAAGGCGCTGTTGTTTCGCTGCCCTACGGCGTAGAAGGATTTGCTACACCTAAACATCTTGTAAAAGAAGATGGTTCGCAAGCGAAACTTGATGAAAAATTAACATTCAAAGTAATAGAATTTAACAAGGAAACACGCAGAATTATCGTTTCTCACAGCCGCGTTTTTGAAGACGAACAAAAAGCAAAAAAAGAAGAAACTTTTGCTAACGCCAGGAAAGGTAACAGGAAAGAAAAAGAAGCCGAAGCAATATCCTCTCCTGTAATAGAAAAAACCACGCTCGGAGATATCGAAGAACTTGCAGCGCTAAAAGAAAAAATGGAAAATTCAGGAAAATAAGGAACCTGCATAAAGTTTTCCCCTTCAGATTAGAAAACGGCGACAGCATCAGAGCGTTCGCCGTTTTTTTTTGCACCTTAAAATAAAGCACGGGAAACTTCCCTGGCTGATTTTTATTTTTTATCTTTTCCCTGAAAAAACTCACTGCATTTATTAACCTGAGATCGGGATAAGAAATAGCCGTTTACGGCTTATATATCAATAGAACACAATTTTTGTCCCTCAGGACATACACCGTGAAGAGGCTGTCTCAAAAGTATTTTTTTGAGGCAGCCTTGTTTATTTGTTCTAAAACATATTGGTTATTTGCAGTTAATTATGTATCTTTGTACTTGATAATCATAGATATAAAGATATAT
>JAITJX010000090.1 GCA_031278765.1 Tannerella sp.
TTGCTTTCTTTAATCCTTTTTTATCGGCAATTAAACGGTTGCTCTGTCTTGTGCGTGCTTCGTTTTTTATTTTTTTAATATTACTCCAAACTCAAATTATCCAAAACTCAGGTTAATATCAATAGAACACACCAACAATTTCTCCATAAGGACTTGTTTTCATAACCACTTGTCACTGATAAATGTAAAGCGATATAACTATATCTGCTGCCTTTCAGGCGACACGATCTGAAACAGGATATTTTTTATCCGGCGGAAAATATCAGATCCATGATTTTATCGGTTGCGCCGGTATTTTGATGAACAAAGTTTCCGGCATTGTTACCCGCTTGCATAAGCCTTTGCTTATCGTAAAGAAAAGTATCCATTAATTTATTAAAAGCATCCTTGCTATCAACCGAATAACCTCCTCCGCATGAAATAAGATCTCGCGCTTCCTTAAATTTTTGATAATTAGGCCCGAAAATTACCGGAATGCCGTAAACGGCTGCTTCGAGCGTGTTATGAATGCCACGTCCGAAACCTCCGCCAATGTAAGCAATATTGCCGTAACGATAAATTGAGGACAGCAGCCCGAAACTGTCAATAATCAAACAGTCTTTTGACGTCATACAGTTTATGTTCGCTTCCGACAAACGAACGGCAGGACGTTGTATCAGGGATTGTATGTAAACAAGGTGTTCGGTATGAATTTCATGAGGTGCAACGATCAATTTAATTTCCTGGTGTTCATTAAAATAGGGTATGATTATTTCTTCATCTTCCGACCAGGAGCTGCCGGCTATCAGGATCAGTTTGTTACTTTCCGTAAAAGCTTCTATTTCGGGTAACAGGCGGGCCTGTTTTTGTATCTCAATCACTCTGTCGAAGCGCGTATCGCCACATACATTCACATTCTCAATACTGTATTGTGAAAGCAAATGTATTGAAGCTTCGTCCTGAACAAAAATATGTTTATAACACAGCAATGCTTTGCGGTACCATGCTCCGTACCATCTGAAGAACAGTTGGTCGGGACGAAAAATTGCAGAGATAATATACGTCTCTATCTCCCGTTTCCTTAATTCCGTCAGGTAATTCAACCAAAATTCATATTTTATGAAAATAGCAATCTTCGGATTGGCGAGATGTAAAAATTTTTTGACTTTGAAAGGGGTATCGAAAGGGAGATAACAAATCACATCGGCGCCCACATAGTTTTTGCGCACTTCATATCCCGAAGGCGAGAAAAAAGTAAGCAATACTTTATAATTGGGATATTTTTTTTTCAATTTCTCCATCATTGGTCGTCCCTGTTCAAATTCGCCGAGCGAAGCGGCATGAAACCAAACATAATCGGCGTTTCGGTCTATCTTTTTACGGAGAATCCCGTTCGTAAACCACTGACCGATACGTGTCATTCGCGCTTTTTTGTTGAATGGAGAGATCAACTCGACGCACAATGAATACAAATGGATAACAAAAGTATAAATTAATTTCATTCTCAGCCCAATACTTCAATAGCTTTCTGTAATCTTCTTATCGTTTCGTCTTTGCCGATTGCTTCGGTGATATGGAAAATCTGAGGTCCGATGCCACGGCCTGCGAGCGCCAAACGTACTGCATTCATGATACTTCCGAGATTGTAACCTTTTTTCTCAATCCATGTTTTTACATATTTTTCCGTACCTTCGACATCAAAACGCTCACGGATGCGAAACACTTCGATAAGTTCCGCAAGTTGCTCTTTACTGTCTTCTTTCCAACGGTTTTTTACGGTTTTTTCATCATATTTCTGAGGCGCTTCAAAGAAATAATAAGACTGTTGCCATAATTCGGGAACAAAATTCACACGTTCTTTCATCAACGCAACAACTTTTTTAACATACGTGAAATCGGGATTTTTAATGCCGTTTTTTTCGAGAACGGGTAAAAACATTTTCGCAATATCCTCGTCGGAGCGTTTTTGAATATATTGATGGTTAAACCATTTACCTTTTTCAAAATCAAATTTCGCCCCACTTTTGCTACAACGGCTTAAGTCAAACAATTTAATCATTTCTTCTATCGTCATAATTTCCAGATCATTGCCCGGATTCCAGCCAAGCAAAGCTAAAAAGTTCAAAACAGCATCGGGCAAATAGCTGCTTTCACGGTATCCCGAAGATGTCTCGCCGCTGTTGGGATCGCGCCATTCGAGCGGAAAGACTGGAAAACCGAGACGATCGCCGTCGCGTTTGCTCAACTTACCGCCCCCTTCGGGTTTCAATAATAAAGGAAGATGCGCAAAGGCAGGCATTGTGTCTGCCCAACCCAGATACTTGTATAGCAATACATGCAAGGGGGCGCTCGAAAGCCACTCTTCGCCGCGAATAACGTGCGTAATTCCCATCAAATGATCATCGACAATGTTTGCCAAATGATAGGTTGGAAGTCCGTCGGCAGATTTAAACAGCGCTTTATCATCCAGTATTGAAGAATTTATAACAATATCGCCCCTTATAATGTCATGAACGTGAATATCTTCGTTCGGTTCTATTTTGATACGGACAACGTATCGTTCGCCGGCTGCAATCAATTTTTCGACTTCTTTTTTTGACAGGGTAAGCGAATTTCTCATTTTCATTCTTGTCGAAGCGTCATACTGAAAATTGGCTGTTTCCGCCCTTTTTGCTTCCAATTCTTCGACAGAATCGAAAGCAATATACGCCAAACCTTTATCAAGTAAATTATCAACGTATTGGCGATAGATATTTTTTCTTTCACTCTGCCTGTACGGGCCGAAATCACCCCCATATCCCACTCCTTCGTCAAAATGGATTCCCAGCCACTTGAATGATTCTGTGATATACTCTTCCGCACCCGACACAAATCGTCCCGAATCCGTATCTTCGATACGAAGAATCAAGTCGCCATTGTGTTGTTTGGCAAACAGATAATTATATAATGCCGTGCGAACACCGCCAATGTGTAAAGGTCCCGTAGGGCTTGGTGCAAAACGCACTCTTACTTTTATTTCCGACATGATATTCTAAGCGTTTGTATTCTTCAAATGATGCAAAAGTAATGCTTTTTTTCGTTTTATATAATTTTTTGTGTAATTTCGCATAAAATATGAACAACCTATGGGAAATATCAGAACAAAAAAATCAATCATAATATCGGCAGTATTTATATTAATAACTGCTTTGATAATAGCGTTTTTCTTTCCCCGCGAAGGGAAATTTCGTTATCAGTTCAACGAAGGAAAACCCTGGATATATGGTTTGCTGACGGCTCCATCCGATTTTCCGATTTACAAGAATGAGAGCGAAATTGAAACGACAAAAGACAGCCTGCGCAAAAATTTTAAACCCTATTTTCGGTTTAATCCGGACGAAGAAAATGTCAGACTCAAAGAATGGCGCAAACAAATGCCTGTTTTGCAGACATCGGGAGTGTCCGATGTGACGATAAAATACATAGACAGCGCAATGCGTGATATTTACAATAAAGGTATCATTTCGAGTTCTCAACTGGAATTGATGAAACGAAACAAGCATCTAAAATTGAATGTATTGATTAACAGTGTTGTTGAAATTAAAAATCTTTCGGATTTCCATTCCGTAAAAAGCGCTTACGAGGCTATTGTCAACAATGTTCCACTATTTATTAACAAGGAAGATTTGATGAAATGCAACATAAACGAGTATCTGACGGAGAATGTTTTTTACGATAACGAGACTTCGTCAAAGATTCTTGAAGAATTGCTTCAAAAAATTCCTGTTTCAACCGGTATGGTTCAGGCTGGCGAACGAATTGTTGACAGGGGAGAAGTTGTTGATAAAAAAATATATAACGTATTGCGTTCATTAAAACAGGTGCACGAAACGAAATCGGGCGGTTCAAAACGGTACAACATAATTCTTCTGGGACAAATCATCTTGATTTTCGGTATATTGGCATGTTTCGGGCTTTATCTTGCAACGTTTAATCCGAAAATTTTCTTCAGACGTAAAAATCTAATTTTCATATTGCTATGCATTCTGACATTCTGCATTCTTTCGGAAATTTGCGTGAAATACAGTCTTATAAATATTTATATCATTCCTTTCGCCATTATACCCATTGTCGTACGTACATTTTTCGACTCGCATACGGCGATTTTTACGCACATAATAACTGTTTTTATCTGTTCACTGACGGCATTGTTTCCATACGAATTTTTGCTGCTTCAGATATTTGCCGGTATAGTCGTCATGTTCAGCTTAAAAGAACTCTCACAGCGTTCGCAACTTTTCCGCTGTTCGGTATTTGTTTTTCTTGTTTATGTCATTTTTTATATCAGTCTTGTTTTGTGTCAGGAAGGTGATTTTAAGAAAATAAACTGGGAAATGATGCTGTTTTTCCTCATTAACCTGGTTTTGTTAATGTTCTCATACGTTTTTATTTATATGCTGGAAAAAATGTTCGGGTATATATCTCCCATTACCCTGGTTGAACTCTCGAATATTAACTCCCCGATACTCAAAAAATTGTCTGAAATGGCTCCGGGCACATTCCAACATTCGCTTCAGGTATCTATTCTGGCATCCGAAGCCGGAGAGAAAATAGGCGCCGATACGCAATTGATCCGAACAGGCGCATTGTATCACGACATCGGAAAGATGAACAATCCGGCATTTTTCACCGAAAATCGTAGCGGCGGCGTCAATCCGCACAAGAAATTTTCGTTTGAAGAAAGCGCCCGCGTCATCATTTCGCACGTAAACGAGGGAGTAAAAATTGCCGAAAAAAACTCGATTCCGCAGGCTGTTATAGATTTTATAAAAACGCATCACGGTAAAGGCGTTGCCAAATATTTTTACAATTCGTTTTGCAACACATATCCTGACAGGCCTGTGAATAAGGAACTTTTTTCATATCCGGGTCCGAATCCGTTCTCAAAGGAAACCGCATTGCTGATGATGGCCGATTCCGTTGAAGCGGCTTCGAGAAGTTTGACGGAATATACCGATGAGAATATCAAAAAACTGATAGACAAAATTATCAACGACAAGATCAACGACGGTTTATTGAAAAATACGCCACTAACGTTCAAGGATATTGAAGATGTAAAGACCGAATTTCACGAACGTCTCAAAACGATATACCATACGCGCATCAGTTATCCGGATCTGAAAACGTAAAAACAGGAGAGGAGATTTTTATTTCAGCCCTCTGTTTTTCAGTAACGGTTCGATATTCGGATCTTTGCCTCTGAAATTGCGATACATCACGGAGGCGTCGTCAATACCGCCGGGGGTAAGCACATAATCCCGAAATTTCACTGCCATTTCGGGATTAAATATGTCGCCTGTTTCCTTGAAGGCTTCAAATGCGTCCGCATCAAGTACTTCTGCCCATATATAACTGTAATATCCGGCGGTATAGCCTCCTCCCATTGTATGATTAAAATAAGTGGAGCGGTAGCGGGGAGGGATTTGTGGAAGCGCGCCGCGTTTGCTCATGGAATTTTCTTCAAACTTCAGGACGTCCATCTCCGGGGAGATTTCTTTCAACACGTGATAATCCATGTCGAGTATCGAAGCCTGAAGATATTCCGAGGTGGCAAAACCCTGTCCGTATTTGCTGCTGTGCAGTATCTTGTTTAATAATTCATCGGGTATGTCTTCGTTTGTTTGATAATGTTTTGCAAACACTTTCAGGACTTCCGGTTCGAGCACCCAGTGTTCCATGATTTGGGAGGGCAGTTCTACAAAATCGCGCGGAACGCTTGAGACGCCATAATAATGAACGTCTTTGAAGAGGTTGTGGAGTGCGTGTCCAAATTCATGAAACATTGTAGTTGCTTCGTCGATACTGAGCAGTGCAGGCTGTCCGGCGGCAGGTTTCGTGAAATTGCATACAATCGTAACGACGGGCGTTACCTTTTTGCCGTTTTCGTAAGTTTGTGTGCGATAAGTACCGCACCATGCGCCGCCCCGCTTGCTTTCGCGCGGGAAAAAGTCCATGTACAGTATGCCGCGATGCATACCGTCGGGGTCTTTACATTCGAACGCAACGGCGTCTTTATGCGGTTTGGGGATATCTTTTATTTCCGTGAACGTCAATCCGTAAAGTTTATTTACGACATGCAGCAATCCCGTCAGGACATTTTCGAGTTTGAAATACGGACGAACGGCATTTTCGTCGATATCGAATTTCTTTTTCAATGCTTTTTCGCTGTAATAGCGCCAGTCCCAGCCTCGCAACGTATCTTCAATGCCTTCGTTGAGCATGATTGCCTGCAAGTCGGAGGCTTCTTCCTTTGCTTTTGACAGTGCGGGCGTCCATAATTCATTGAGCAGTTTGTATACGCCGGCGCTGTTTCCGGCCATACGGTCTTCCAGCACAAATGAAGCATAATCTTTGTAGCCCATCAGTTTTGCTTTTTCCAGGCGTTTTGCAACAAGCTGCCTGACAACTTCCTTATTGTCGGCCGCGTTGTTGTTGTTGCCGCGATTGATGTAGCCGTTGAATATTTTTTTGCGGAGCGCCCTGTTATCGGCAAATTGCAGGAACGGCATTACGCTCGGATTGTGGAGCGTAAAAATCCATTTTCCTTCCTGACCGGCTTTTTTTGCTTCTTCGGCTGCTGCGCTTTTCAGGTTTTCGGGAAGCCCGGCCAGGTCTTCTTCTTTGTCTGCGATCAGTTTGAAATCATTTGTTTCTTTCAGCATATTTTGTCCGAAGGTAATTTGCAGCAACGAAATATCGCTGTTCAGTGTCCGAAGATGTTCTTTTTTCTTGTCGGGAAGATTTGCGCCGCCGCGAATAAAATCTTTGTATGTTTCTTCGAGCAGTCTGGCCTGTTCTTTGTTGAGATGCAGTAATTTGGCCTGTTCCCTGTCGAATTTCACTTCTTGACGGTATTTGTTATAAATGGCTTTTACTTTGGCGAACAGAACGGGATTGAGCAGGATGTCGTCGTTGTGTTTTGAAAGTAGCGGGGCGAGTTCTCTGCTGAGCGCTTGCAGCGAATCGTTTGTGTTGGCGCTGTTGAGGCCGTAGAAGACGTTTCTCACTTTACGCAGCAGTTTGCCGCTTTGGTCTAATGCGGCGACGGTATTTTCAAAATCGGGCGTTTCCGTATTGTTAACGATTGCGTCGATTTCCTGTTTTTGTTCTTCCATTCCTTTTTCAAAAGCCGGTTTGTAGTCTTCGAGTTCGATTTCTTCAAAGGGTGGAACCTCAAACGGCGCAGTATATTCCGTCAGGAAAGGATTTTTGCGTTCTGCAGATGTTTCTTTTTGTTTTTCAGGGCTGTTGCATGCTGCAATGCCTGCCGCTAATCCGATTGTCATGATAATTTTTTTCATATCTATTTATGTAAATTTTATATTTTCGTTTTTTCGTTACATGCTTCATATTTCAATGTTATTATTGCCATGAACATGATTTTTTTTAATGATTAAAATTTCTGGCTGCAAAACTACATAAAAAACGCGAAATTCCCAAAAAAGCAAGAGGAACAGTCAAGGGCAAATGCATCTTGACTTTAACGCTTTTTTCAGGAAGCCTGTAAGGTATGAAACGGAGGTGAAAAGTCCGTTTAAATGGCCGGAAATGACGTCGGCAAGTGGAATCAGAATAAAAACTGAAATTGTCACAATCTTGATTATTAATATATTATTATTATTGTGTATAAATTTCATGTCCCGTTGTAGCTCGCTGTCACGTGTGTGATAGACTTCATCACGTACGTGACAGACTTCATCACACACGTGACAGACTTCATCACACACGTGACAGACTCCATCACATACGTGCCAGACTTCATCACGTGCGTGACAGACTCCATCACGTGTGTGACAGACTCCATCACGTGCGTGACAGACTTCATCACGTGTGTGACAGACTTCATCACGTGTGTGACAGACTCCATCACGTACGTGATACGGAGGCAAATAAGATTTAAGATTTAAAATTTAAGATTTAAGGGTATGGGAGGGGTATTAAATCTTGAATTTTAAATTTTGAATCTTGAATTTTAAAAGATTTAAGGGTATGGGAGGGGTATTAAATCTTGAATTTTAAATTTTGAATCTTAAATCTTAAATTCTGGATAATAACGTTCATGTCGGCAATTTATCTTTTTTCGGGGGATAGTCAAGCGTATGGTGCAATCCTCGACTTTCTTTGCGTTCCAATGCCTGGCGCATAATTAAATATCCTACATTTATCATATTGCGGAGTTCGCAAATATCGCGTGAAGCAATCGAGCGTTTAAACAGGTTTTCGGTTTCTTCATACAGAATGTCAAGACGCACCCAGGCGCGTTTTAAACGCAGATTACTGCGTACAATACCTACATAGGAGGCCATAATTTGACCAACTTCTTTTGCGCTTTGCGTAATGAGCACCATTTCTTCGGGAGAGGTAACTCCTTCGTCATTCCAGGCAGGAACAGCATCGTTGAAAATATAATTATCAATCATTCTCAACGAATGTTGGGCAGCGGCGTCGGCATAAACCAGCGCTTCAATCAATGAATTGGAAGCTAAACGATTGCCTCCGTGCAAACCGGTAGAGGCACATTCTCCGACAGCATAAAGCCGATGTATGGAGGCACAAGCGTTCAAATCAACTTTTATTCCGCCGCATAAATAATGTGCCGCAGGCGCCACCGGAATGTAGTCTTTGGTAATATCAATGCCCAGTCGGAGGCATTTTTTGTAGATATTGGGAAAATGTTTTTTTGTATCTTCGGGCTCTTTGTGTGTAACGTCCAGGAAAACATGATCTTCACCTTTGTTTTTCATTTCGTTGTCTATGGCTCGCGCCACAATATCACGCGGTGCAAGCGAGAGACGTTCATCGTATTTATGCATAAATTCCTTGCCGTCGAGCGTTCGAAGCACTCCTCCGTAGCCGCGCATGGCTTCGGTGATGAGGAATGAGGGGCGGTCGCCGGGATGATATAGCGCAGTAGGATGAAATTGAATAAATTCCATATCTTTGACTGTTCCTTTTGCTCTGTAAACCATTGCAATACCATCGCCGGTTGCAACAAGCGGATTGGTAGTTGTCTGATATACCGCTCCTGCGCCTCCGGTTGCCATGAGTGTAATTTTCGATAGGAAAGTGTCTATTTTTCCTGTATCCAGATTCATTATATATGCTCCGAAACATTCTATATCAGGAGTATGACGTGTAACGGTAATGCCAAGATGATGTTGAGTAATAATTTCGATGGCAAAATGTTTTTCAAAGACGGTTATATTCGGATGATTTTTGATGTTTTCAATGAGACTGTTCTGTATTTCGGCGCCGGTATTGTCTTTGTGGTGGAGGATGCGATATTCGGAGTGTCCGCCTTCGCGGTGAAGATCGAAATCGCCGTTTCCGGTTTTGTCGAAATCAACACCCCATTTGATTAATTCTTTGATTTGTGCGGGTGCATTGCGTACGACCTTTTCCACAGCTGCCGGGTCGTTCAAATAATCGCCGGCAATCATCGTATCTTCAATATGTTTGTCAAAATTATCGACTTCCGGATTTGTTACCGAAGCAACGCCTCCCTGTGCAAAATAAGTGTTTGCTTCTTCAAGGCCGGATTTGCAAATCAACGCCACTTTTCCTTTATGAGCTACTTTCAAGGCAAAACTCATCCCTGCAATTCCCGAACCAATCACTAAAAAATCGAATTTCCCTGTCATAATATTGATCTTTTTAATTGACCGGCAAAGTTAGTATTATATTTTCAGATTTCGGGAAACAATTTATATTCCTTTATTTCTTTTCGTAAAATTCGAGGATTTTTTTGCGGAAAATGAAGTCGTATTTTGCCTGGGTGCGGTTTGACAGGGCGCGTGTCATGTTGGTTTTGGCATCGTTGTATTCGTACATTGTTGCGCGACCGTTGTTTAGTTTTTCTTCCATGTAATCGAAAGCTTTCAACGCCGACTTACAGGCGATTTCTGCTGATTTGTATTTTTCTTCCGATGTAACCGAATTATAATAAGCCTGCTGTATTTCTTTGTACAATGTTTTTTTTGCGTATTCGAGTTGCAATTTCTGTAACGTTTTATGAAGTTTCGCCGTACGGACACTGTTTCGGGTTGCAAAACGATTGAAGATCGGTATGTTAAGAGTGAAGCCGAAATACTCGTTCCGATTGTTTTTCAATTGAGTGGCAAAAGAAATATTGTCGAATCCGTTAATAAAGTAATAGTTATTACTGTAACTTGCGCCAAAGGAAAGAACAGGATAATACTGGCTTTTTGCTACAAGAATACTTTTTTCGCGGCTTTTAAGTTTCAATTCTTCTACCCTTATGGAGGCGCGGGACAGGAGTGCATTGTCAAAAATCGCCTCCGGACGGCGCGGGAGTATGAAATCAACATTCTCATCGGGTTCTTCCACATCAAAACCTTCGGGAGACGGGAGTTCGAGCAGTTGGGTAAGCAGCAGGGTAGCTGTTTGCAAGTCGGACGCAGCCTGAACGACAGACAGTTTGTCATTGGCCAGTTGGGCTGCAATTTCATAAATCTGCGCTTCGGAAGCGCGGCCTGTTTCGTGCATCTTTTTGATCCTGTCGAGTTGTTGAGCGGTTAAATCAACCTGTCGGCCGGCAATATTTAACAATTCCTTGTAATACAATATTTGGAGGTATGAAGAGGTAATGTTGATTTCCATATCTTCGTGCGCTTTGTCGAGTTCAGCAGCTACGGCCTGCAGGTCAAGTTTTGAAGCTGCGATTTCGTTACTGATCCTGAAACCTGTAAAAATGGGGATGTTTGTTGAGAATGACCAGTTTGTAGAATGCGAGTTACGGTCTTGGTAAGTATTGTCGTATCCCGAAGCAGAACGTCCGAAAGAATAAGAGTGCGAGGCGCTTCCCGAAAGATTGGGCAGTCGCTGATTTTCGGAAGTATTCAGTGCGATTTTTTGTATATCAACGTTTACTTCGCGCATTTTAATATCCAGATTGTTTTCGCCGGCATAGTCGATACATTCCTTCAGCGACCACACCTTATTATTTTGCGCCTGAATATAAATTCCACTCAAAAGTATTGCCAATAATAATATATTTATTCGTTTCATAATATTTATTTGTTAATAACGGCGCCGCGAATTTTATCTTCTTTCACGAGACCTTTTTTTACTTCAATTTTTATGCCGTCGCTTAATCCTGTCCTGATATAGCGTTTTTCAAACATTTGCTTTGGTTTTTCCGCAATCAGCAATTGAACGAAAGCCGAATCGCTACTAAATTCAACCGTACTTTCAGGTATTGTCAAAACGCTATCTACAGTATGATTTGTAACTATCTCCGCATTGGCGCTGTAACCGGCTCTGACATACACAGTATCCGGTATTGTCACTGCAGCTTTAATTTCAAACTGAATAGCGCCGTTTTTTTCGACTCCTTTGGGAGAGACATATTCGAGCGATGCTTCGAATGACTGGTTTTCAATTGCTCCTATCGTCAGTTTGACGGGCATGCCTTCTTTGATTTTGCCGATTTCGGTCTCATCGACATTTCCTTTGAAGATCATGTCGTTCATGTTTGCGACAGAAGCGATTGTTGTGCCTTCATTGAAGTTATTTGTTTGAATAACAGAGTTTCCAACTTTAACAGGCACGTCAAGAATTGTACCTGTTATTGTGCTGCGAATTTGTGTAGTACTTGTATTTTTAGAATTTCTTGCAATGCCGTCTCTGACAATTTCGAGCGCACTTTTGGCATTATTCAGTTCTTCCCTGGCTTTTAAATAGCCGGCTTCCGAGGTATCAAAATCCTGGGCGGTTATGATGCCTTGTTTAAACAGTTGTTCATCACGTTTAAACGATGTCTCGGACTGTTTGAAATTGATTTCCGCTACATTCACACGCGATTCGGCGCTGTTGAGGGCAACCATTTCGGGAATAACTTTTATTTTGGCAATAATTTCACCTGCCGAAACTTTTTGACCCGCTTCTTTTGCAAGTTCGGAAATAATACCCGAAATCTGTGGTTTGATAAGAATTTCGTAGCGAGGTTCAACGTTTCCGGTTGCCACCGTTTTTGTTTCTACGATTCCTCTTTCGGGAATAACCGTCTCATAAACAAGTTCTATGGGTTGGGCTTTCTTCCACAGAAAAACAAACGTACCCAACACTGTCAATCCTGCCAGTGAAAGCAGGATGATTCGCATGATTTTTTTTAAAGGTTTCTTTCTCATATTTGTTTTTAGTTTTTTACTTTGATATATGTTTTGGGTTTAATTTTTTTACTATTCATCTCTGATAGCGTCAATCGCTTTTATCTTCATTGCACGCCAAGCGGGAATCAGCCCCGCAAACAGCCCGCATATCAATAATAGTGCTGTTGCCGCTACTGCTGTCCCAATATTTACTCCCGGATGAAGTATTGCAGAATTTCCGGCGGGATTGGCTGACATTACCTTATCTGCCAAATCAAGCAGGAACACTCCGAAACTAAGCCCCATAAGTCCTGCTAAAGCAGTGAGTACAAGACTTTCGGACATGATTTGAGAAATAATATCCCAAGGTTTTGCACCGATAGCACGCCTTATACCAATTTCACGGGTTCTCTCTTTCACTGTTACCATCATAATATTGCTTATACCGACAATACCGGCAAGCAGCGTACCGAAACCTACTATCCAGATGAGCAAGTCTATGCCCGTAAAAAGATTTTCAAACATAACGAACTGTGTTGCAAGGTTCATAACTATAACGGCTTGCGGGTCGGAAGGCGAAATTTCGTTTTGACGTTTCATGATACCCTCAACTTCGTCTATTACCTGCTGAATATTGTGCCCGGGAATTACGCTCATGCACAGAAAATGGAGTACATCTCCCTGATTCAATGTTTGTTGCATGGTCGTAAACGGAAGAAAAACCGTCCCTTCAATTCGTCCGCCGATGTTCACACCAGAGGCTATTTGTTTAACTACGCCTATTACCTGATAATAAATTCCATTCACTCTTATGTATTTACCGCAGGGATCTTCATTTTTAAAAAGTTCTTCGCAGATTCTTGTGCCGATCATACATACTTTTCGCCGTTCGCGAATATCAATATCGTTCATCAGTCTGCCAAAATACAAAGTCGGTTTTTCGATTTTAAAATATTCGTGAAAAACACCTTTAACATTGTAAGTGCCGGCAATTTGCCCAAAAGCGATGTTTTTATCGGAGTTATTGCCCCATATTATTGGCGAAATGGCTTCCAACCCTTTTACTTCCCGCTTTATTGTTTCGTAGTCGCGGTTGCGCATCTGCCAGAGACGCCCTTTATTGAAGCCACGATACGGCTCGCCTGTGCGATCGGCAAAGAAAAAGAGCGAATTGGTAGCAAATCCCTCAACATTTTTAAAAATGCTGTTTTTTAAGCCCTTGCCTGAACCGAGCAAAATAACGAGCATGATTATGCCCCAAAACACTCCGAAACACGTAAGAAAACTTCGTGTTTTGTTGCGGGTTATCGTTACCCATATTTCTGTCCATCTATCGATGTCAAACATATTTTTTTAATTTTTATACATATAGTTATGTGTTTCTTTGTTCAGTTTTGTCTTTCATCTATTCCGCATTCATTGCTTCAATCGCCGAAATATTAACAGCCTTGCGGGCAGGGAAATAACCTGCAAGCACTCCTGCAATTATCAACAGTATTGTTGCCGACACAGCTATTCCGAGGCCTACGGTAGGGTTTCGGAAAGTACTCATCCCTTCGCCCAGATTACCGCTCGGAGAATTGCTGTTAGCCCCCGACACAGTCATGAAATAGTCAATCAGTTCGGTGAGGCCTATTCCCATGACCATTCCGATATATCCGAACGCAGCCGTTATCAGTATTGCCTCAAAGATAATAAGCATCAGAATAGAACCCGGCTTTGCTCCGACTGCTTTCCTGATACCTATTTCGCGCGTCCTTTCCCGCACGGTTACAAGCATGATATTGCTAACACCCACAATACCAGCCATTAACGTGCCAATTCCCACAATCCAGATGAAAACCATAATACCGGTTGTCAAATTACGAAACATGCGAAATTCGTTCCCCGTATTCCACATCCCGATGGCAGATTTATCGGCAGGGTCAAATTTATGCCTGCGGGAAAAACTTTCTCTCATACGCTGTTCAAAAGCGTCATTATCGGCTTCCGAAACTACGTCTCTTACCGTGAACGTTATATTATCAAGATATTTTCCCGTATTATACAACAGCTGTGCCGTCGTAAACGGAATATAAGCCGGCGAATTGTTGCTCAGATTCTTGTCATAATATATACCTGTAACCTTGAACATCAACTTGTTACATTCAACATACCGGCCAAGCGGGTCGGCGTCGCGAAACAACACTTCCGCCATTCGAGGACTGATAACAATTACTTTACGTCTCTCGCGTATATCTATATCGTTGATAAAACGACCTTTACCTTGATCGAAACGAATGAAATTTATTTTTGCATGGTTGGGAAAAACGCCGTTTGTTTCACCCGTAAAGTATTCTTTGTTATATGCTAAAGTATCCGTATGATAGATAGTTGCGGAGGTGAGTACTATTTCCGGATGTTCACGCTTCAACGAGTAATAATCGTCGGTTGTAAGCCTTATTCTCCTGCCGGATTGCATGCCTTTCCACGGCTTTGAGGTAAAACGCGCCCACATTTCAATGCGGTTGTTCGCTATATCCCTGAAGTTAAACATGATGCCATTACGAAGTCCATTTCCTGCGCCCAGCAATATAACGAGCATAAAGATGCCCCAGGCAACAGAGAAGCCTGTAAGAAAAGTACGAAGTTTGTTTTTCTTCATTGTACTCCAAATCTCACGCAAGTTGTCAAAATCAAACATAATCGTTTTCTATTAATCCGTCTTTTACGTAAATAATTCTGTTTGTTGCGTCGGCAACTGATTTTTCGTGCGTTACGATAATCATTGATATGCCTGTTCGGTTTACTTCACGCAACATGTTCATCACCTCGACTGTCGTTTTACTGTCGAGTGCGCCCGTAGGTTCATCCGCAAGAATTACTTGAGGTTGAGTGATCAATGCTCTTGCTATAGCGACACGCTGTTTCTGACCACCCGACATCTCGTTGGGCAAATGGTCTGCCCAGTCACGCAAACCGACTTTATCAAGATATTCAAGCGCCAAAATATTGCGCTTCTTTCGTGAAACTCCTTGATAATAAAGCGGCAATGCAACATTTTCCATAGCGTTTTTAAATGCAATAAGATTGAAAGACTGGAAAATAAAACCGATCTTTCTGTTGCGAAGTTCGGCTGCATGACTTTCACTGAGATTTTTTATCAGCTGAGCATCAAGATAATAATCTCCACTGTCGTAATTATCCAAGATACCTATAATATTCAGCAAAGTACTTTTCCCCGATCCGGAAGCGCCCATGATAGAGACCATTTCGCCTTTTTCTATGTCAAGGTCAATACCTTTCAATACGTGCAGAGGCGATCCGCTGTAATAGGTTTTGTTGATGTCTTTTAATCTGATAATCATTTGCAGTACTTTTTATTTTTTGCTTATTAGACGACAAATGTAGTATTTTTGCTACAGCATCCGAGCGCTTTTTTGGAAAAATATGCTTCTTTAAAATATTTTAATCCTTTGAAGAGGATTGTCGATTCAACATGTGAATACAATTTAATACGGATTTTGGTTTGTTAAAACCATGCAACACACCTAATTGGCTTAATATTTTGTAGTATTTAGTTACTACGATTCAAGTAAACACTTGATATATAATATCTTATATCACAGATTGTCAAACCAACAAATTAATACAAAGATAGATAAATTTCTGTAACCGACAAAATAAAATTTGTAATTTATTGAATAACAAA
>JAITJX010000135.1 GCA_031278765.1 Tannerella sp.
GACAAGATACAGGGCATCCGTTTCGGAAAAGGCAACTATACTTTCAACGGCTCACAGATAGACCGTTCGTGCAGCTACAGTAAAATTGATTTTCTGTTGAGGCAAAACAGTAGAGAACAGGAAAGAAGTCTTCAGCCGCCTAAACAGGATGATTCACATAAACATCCGTCTGTTTTGGAAAACGTCAACTCGGTTTTAAGCGAGTTGTTCGATCTTCAATCGTCGGGAGCGGATTACGACCCTGACGAAGTGGAGTTTCAACGCCAGCAGAGACTCAAGAAGAAGAAAAAGAAAAGAGGTTTTCATTTATAAACAATTAAAATTCAAAATAATATGAGTGCAAATAAAATAGACATTTCAACAGTTTGTGAAATGTTCGAGAAATTAAGCAATAAACTGGATAAACAGGCGACTGATAAGTCAGTAGAACCGATACAGGTTGATTTGGCTGCCATAAAAGCTATGACGGAACGGTTTGAGCAGGTAATTGAGGAAGTCCGCAAGCCCGCTCATGTAGAGTATCATCATCGGCATACGATTGATATAACTTCAAGTAAAGTTTTTCTTTCATTGGTTATCATGGTTTTAGTAATATTGGGGTTGTCGTATGCAATCGGAGAACAACGAAAAACTATTAATCAATACAACAACAACGACCTGAAATACCGCTATATCAAGATGCATGGCAAAGCCGATGAAAAAAGCATTTACCGTTTGGAACGGCAACTCAGGTACGGCGACAGCATTAAGATAATTCGCAGTCAAGTAGAACAATACGAGGAATTGCTTCGCGAACAGGCGGAACGAATTGAAAGAGCAAAAGCGAACGACAAGGAAATGAATGAGTTGCAGAGGAAGGTTGAGAACGCGAAAGGAAAATAAATACACGTTATATGCGTAATAAACAGGACTTTTTATTAGAGTTTTTATGGGTATATACTAACCGAATGCAGAAAAAACTCAAAAACCCCAAAAAGAGTTTTTACGGATAAAAACCAAAATTAATTTTGTATCTTTGTAGCGTTATTTTATTTCAATATGGACAATCAAATATACAATCAGATAGTAAGTTTTATTTGGGGCATTGCCGATGATTGCCTTTTTAATGTTTATGTGCGTGGAAAATATCGCGACGTAATATTGCCGATGACAGTTATCAGGCGATTGGATGCCGTCTTGGAAGACACCAAAGAAGATGTGCTGAAAATGAAAGAAACACTCGACAAAGCGGGTATCGTGAATCAGGATGAGGCATTGTGTAATGTTGCAAGACAATCATTTTGCAACAAGTCGCCGTTCCGACTGAAAGACCTTACGAGCCGCGCTACCGCGCAGAAACTTAAAACCGACTTTATTGCCTATCTCGACGGTTTTTCGCCTAATGTTCAGGAAATTCTCGAAAAATTTAAGTTCCGCAACCAGATTGATACCTTGATTGAAGCCGACCGACTTGGAGCAGTAATCGAAAAATTTGTGTCGCAGATTGTCAATCTTTCTCCCGTTCCTGTGCTGAACGATATTGGCGAGGTGAAACTTCCTGCGCTTGACAATCACACAATGGGAACAATTTTTGAGGAACTAATCCGCCGTTTCAACGAGGAAAACAATGAGGAGGCAGGCGAGCACTTCACACCTCGCGACGTTGTGGAACTTATGGCTGACTTGATTTTTATGCCTGTCGCCGATAAAATCAAAGACAACACCTATTCGGTTTATGACGGTGCAAGCGGTACCGGCGGGATGCTTACCGTTTCACAGGAACGATTACTGAAACTTGCAGAAAAAAAGAATAAAAAAGTTTCCATACACTTGTTTGGGCAGGAAATCAATCCCGAAACTTATGCCATTACAAAAGCCGATATGTTACTCAAAGGCGAAGGCAGTGAGGTAGGCAATATTGTGTATGGTTCAACACTTTCTATGGATGGCTTCCCGCGTAATCAGTTCGATTTTATGCTTTCGAATCCACCGTATGGAGTTTCGTGGAAAATTGATGCCGAAAAACTCGGAGGAAAGAAAGGAATTTTAGATACCCGTTTTGTTACTTCATTTGCCAATAATGCCGAATATCAAATGCTTCCGCGAATAAGCGACGGCCAACTGCTCTTTTTGCTCAACAATGTGAGTAAGATGAAAGAAACAACAGAACTTGGAAGCCGAATTGCCGAAGTACACAACGGCTCGTCGCTTTTTACGGGCGATGCCGGACAGGGTGAAAGCAACGCCCGCCGCTACTTGATTGAGCACGACTTGGTTGAAGCAATTATCGCTTTGCCCGAAAATATGTTCTATAATACCGGAATCGCAACATATATCTGGATTTTGAGCAATCGCAAGGAAGAACGTCGAAAAGAAAAAATCCAACTCATTGATGCCACAACCTTGAAATCACCGCTTCGGAAAAATCTCGGCAAGAAAAACTGTGAATTTACAGCCGAAATCCGTGAACAAATAATGTCGCTCTTCCTCAATTTTGAAGAAAATGAATGCAGCAAGATATTCAACAACAGCGATTTTGGCTATTGGAAAATAACTGTTCTACGTCCTCTCAAAGACGAAAAAGGACTACTCATTTCCGACAAAAAGGGCAACCGTCAGGCAGACAGGGAATTGACGGATACCGAACAGATTCCTCTCAATTATGATGGCGGCATTTCGGCTTTTTTCAAAAAAGAAGTTCTGCCATACGCACCTGATGCGTGGATTGACGAAACAAAAACACAAATCGGTTATGAAATCAGTTTTACCAAACATTTCTACAAACCTGTGCAACTGCGTACTTTAGCTGAAATAACCGCTGATATTCAGGCTTTGGAAGCGGAAACAGACGGTTTGCTTAACAACATATTAAATAACTAATAATTATAATATCATGGATATTACAAAACAATATAACGAAGAATATAAGCAGTGGTTTTCGGATTTAAAAGCACGAATCCGTCAGGCGCAAATCAAGGCTTCTGTTAAAATAAACACCGAATTATTACACTTATACTGGGATTTAGGGAAGGATATTGTTTCTCGACAATTCGAATCGGCTTGGGGTAGCGGTTTCTTTGAGCGTTTAAGTCGGGATTTACATAATGAATTTCCGCATATGAAAGGGTTTTCAATAGCAAATTTGCGTTTCGCAAAACGCTTTTATCTATTCTATAATCAAGAGACTACAATTCGCTACCAAGTTGGTAGCGAATTAGATAATCACCCTGTTTTTCAAATTCCTTGGCGACATCACGTTGAAATTTTCACCAAGTGTAAATCCCTCAATGAGGCAATGTTTTATGTACAGAAAACCATCACAAACGGTTGGAGCAGAGCCGTGTTGATGCACTTCATCGAAGTGGATTTGTACACAGCGCAAGGCAAAGCGCTTACAAATTTTTCGCGTCTGCTGCCCGAACCTCAAAGCGACCTTGCAAATGAAATTGTAAAAGACCCGTATAATTTTGATTTTGTAACGCTTACTGAGCCGTATCGCGAACGCGAATTGGAAGATGCGCTTACTGAAAACATCACAAAATTTCTGCTTGAACTTGGACAGGGGTTCGCATACGTTGGACGGCAAGTGCCTGTGAAAGTCGGCGAAACGGAACGGTTTATTGATTTGCTGTTCTACCATTTAGAGTTGCGTTGCTATGTTGTAATCGAACTGAAAGCCACAAAGTTTGAGGCAGAATTTGCAGGAAAACTCGGTTTGTATGTCGCTGCAATTAACCATCAGCGGAAGAAACCGACCGACAATCTCACTATCGGAATGATTATCTGCAAAACAAAAGACAATGTCGAAGTGGAATATTCGCTTGAAAGCAGCAGTCAGCCGATTGGCGTTTCTGAATACCAACTTTCGAAACTGCTCCCCGAAAACTACAAATCGGTGCTGCCAAGCATCGAGGAAATTAAAGAGGGACTGAAAGGATGAAGCCATACCCGAAATATAAAGCAACAAATATTCCATGGCTACCAGAAGTGCCGGAGGGATGGGAAGTAAAAAGTGTAAGAGTTCTTTTTAGCGAGAATACTAATATCAACACTGAAATGGAAACTTCAAACGCCTTGCAATTCCAATTTGGCGAAATAATACCAAAGAAAAGACTTGAAACAGAAGATAATTTAATCCGATATACTATCGTCGAAACTGATGATATTATAGTAAATGGGCTTAATCTAAACTATGATTTTCTAACACAAAGAGTTGCTATTGTAAAAGAGAAAGGGGCAATTACTCCTGTTTACATCGCCTTACGCCCACAAAAGAGAATAAATCCAATGTATGCCTGTTTTTTATTGAAGGCTATGGATTCGCAAAAACTTATAAATGGAATGGGAACAGGAATTAGATTAACCCTTTCATTTTCTGAATTTAAGAAAACAAACCTTCCTGTACCCCCACTTGATATTCAGAATCTAATTGTCAATTTTTTAGACA
>JAITJX010000097.1 GCA_031278765.1 Tannerella sp.
CCCCCCCCAATTATTTGGCCGTAAGAATATAAAAACACGGATGTCCGTAAGAACTTTGCAAACTTACGGATTCTCGCGTACATATATTATATATACATGTCCGTCAAAAAAAAAAAAAAAAGAACGCAATAAAATAATAATAAAAAATAATAATAAAACGAATCTATGTTTCATATTTTAAACTTTCAAGCAATGAGAAAAATAACTTTGTTTATAGCCGTTATCCTTTGCTGCGCGGCATGTAACAATGAAATCGAAGTCCCTGTGGAACCCGAAGAAACGGGGCAGCAGCTGGAACTCTTCGTGCCCGATGCTGCCGAAGTCAACGTCTACAGCGCCGCTACCGTGAGCGAATGTATGATTGATTCGATGTGGGTGTGCGTGTTCGACAATACCCGGAAAAAAAGATTTGTAGAGAAAATCAAAGGCGACCAAATTATGCACAACGGTCAGGCGAGGCAACTGCTGCCCCAGTTAAAGCAGAAAATAAATAACGGCGATATCGTCGTCTGCATTGCGAACGCGAACGTGCTCGATACTGTAAACATAACCCCCGACAACATTAATTCTAAAATTTCCGCGAAACGTTTGGCTTATTTAGGAGGCAATTCTTTACCCATGTACGGCGAAATCGAGAGCTGGTCTTCTGCCGGCGCGTACACCTGCCGGATGACGCGCGCGGTGGCCAAAATTCAGGTACAGTTGGGAGCATCCTTTGAAGCTCTCGATATCTTTCCCGACCTTAATCCTTTCAATGAGAAGCAGGCGCTTTGGCGTATTGCCAATACACCGCAATACGTTTATATTCAACCGAAATCAACTCCTGCCGGAAGGCCGTCAGCGTCTGGAACCATTTTCTATAATCCTACAGACCAGTCTAATCTTTCTTCAGTCTTTCTGCAAAGAGAAGGTGCGACAGCAATATTGACAACCGTTTATGTCTATGAAATGCAATCCAGCATTCATAAAGTAAACGATACGATTAACCCCATCGACAAGACAAAATTCGACGCCGCCCGTCCGTGCATCATTGTATCTTACTATCCCGGAGGATCAAACCGTAATAATAGATTTTACCGGCTGGATTTTTATGATCATGCCAAGAAAGAATATATAGATATACTGCGGAATCATCACTATCTGTTCACAATAAACAGGGTCGGCAGCGAAGGATATGGAGGATATGAAAACTATGGTAGCATGGAAGAGGTTTTAAACAACCCTCCCAGTAACATTGAATATACGGTATACGTCAACGACAATTCGCGCTCCATCACGTCCAACGGGCAATACGCGGTAGTAACGAACGTCGATACGGTGTGGCTAACGGGCGATGTGACGGATCAGACGGTCGCTACCTACCGGTATATTAATCCCACAGGAACGCCGCTGACGATACTGACGGATACCATTTATGTTCGTCCATCATATCTCAACAAACCGTCCGGCGCGACGTTGACCATCACATCGCCGCCTATGTATCCCCTGCCGATTTCGGCTACGGGAGGAACAGCCAATCATGAGCTTAAAATAACGACTTCCGGAAACCTGGATAGCACCGTGATCCACTTCCGCTTCGGCGGCATCCACCACTATCTTCCCGTCAGAAAGCGGCCTTAGCGCCGAGCGAGGGTATATAATTTCTCTCTCCCCAACAGCGCAAGCGCAACTCCTGAGCGGACGTGGCGCTTGCGCCGCTTTATTTTGATTCGCAGGTTGGGAATTTTCTTTTTCCCGCAATATTGTTTTGAAATTTATGATAAAGGTGTTAATTTTGCAGGCATAAAATGATATATTGAGATGATAAAAGGAAAGGTGATAACGGTTGTGATGCCCGCTTATAATGCGGAAAACACGCTGCAACAGACATTCGGCGAGATACCGTTTGATATTGTGGACAAAATAATACTTGTAGACGACAAGAGTTCGGACAATACGGCTGCCTTGGCAAAAGAGTTGGGTATTGATTATGTGATAGTGCATGATAACAACAAAGGTTACGGAGGAAACCAAAAAACGTGTTACAACAAGGCTTTAGAAACCGGAGCGGATATAGTTGTCATGTTGCATCCCGATTACCAGTATACTCCTCTGCTGATAGAGTCGATATCGTATATGCTCGGAAACGGGCTGTACTCTGTTGTGATAGCATCTCGCATATTGGGGAAGGGCGCATTAAAGGGGGGAATGCCCTGTTATAAATACATTGCGAACAGGGTTTTGACTTTTATCCAAAACGTGGTGATGGGTCAGAAATTAAGCGAATATCACACCGGTTATCGCGCTTTTACGAGAGAGGTGTTGCTTGCGGTGGATTATGAGAAAAATTCCGATGATTTTGTGTTTGATAATCAAATGCTGGCGCAAATCTTTTATAAAGGGTTTGAGATAGGTGAAATAAGTTGCCCGACAAAATATTTCGACGCCGCCTCGTCCATAAATTTCAGTCGAAGTATGAAATACGGATTTGGCGTATTATGTACCGCTTTTCAATACAGGCTTCAAAAGATGAAAGTGTTCAAATTTAAAATATTTACGTGAAAATATACAACAATAAAAAATGATGAATTTATTATGGGAAAAAGAGCAAAAAGAGCAGAAAGAGCAAAAGAAGGATTGTTGGAGCGTATGAATGTTTTTTTCGGAAAGCATGAAAAAATGGCGTTATACATATCGCTTGCCTGCGGCGCGATGGCAAGTATTCTCTTGTTTGACATGAAGGTGAGCTTGAGCGGCGACGATTGCGATTATGTGATCAATGCGCAGCGGTTTATTAAAGATTTCACCTATCCGGTGGGACGTGGCGCACTGTATCCGATGGTTATTTCTCCTTTTTTGACACTCGGTTTGCCTCTCTTGCTGTTGAAAGCGCTGTCCGGCGTTTTTATCCTGGCGTCGATGTGGCTAATGTATAAAGCTTTTAAGGGCTTGATTCCTTCCGCAGTGCTTATGCCGGCGCTACTGGCAGTCAACGTGTGTCCCTACATTTTCTTTTATGCGTGTTATACATACAGCGAGCCGTTCTTTATGCTGATGCAGTCGCTGTTCATGTACCTGTTTTCAAAGTATTTTTTCAGGCAGGATACGGGTTATGAATACAGCATAAGGACAGACTGGCCGAAGTATGTGTTTATCGGTTTGTGTTTCCTTGCCATGGGATTGACCAGAACGGTGGGATATGCCGTTATGGGTACGGTAGCGCTGTATTTTATATTCACAAAGCAGTGGAAAAACCTGATATGTACGTTTTCGGCCTCTGTTGTTGTATACGTCGTGTATCAAGTGTTTAAAACGCTGGTTTGGCCTGAATCCGGTGCGGCATACGATATAACCAACTATATGGCGAAAAACTTCTATAATCCCGAACAGGGTCTGGAGGATATTTCGGGTTATATAGAAAGGCTTATAGTCAATTCAAATATTTATATTTCATATTTTTTGTTCAGATTTATGGGCTTCTTCTCTCCAGTGGATTCGTCGGTAACGGAAATGATTCCGCAGTTGACGGTTGTTATGTATATCCTGTATGCGTTCTGTATGGTTGCGGTCTGTCTGTTCAAAAACAAAGTGTTGTTGTATGCGGGATTATATGTTGGCGTGATGAATTTTGTAAATTTTGTACTGCTTCAAACTATCTGGGCGCAAGACCGGCTCATCATGATATATTATCCCTATATCCTGCTGTTTCTCTTTGGCGGATTGTTTTATATATTGAAAAACAAAGCGCTCCACCGGTTTACATGGATTTACCCTGTTGTCCTGAGCGTCGTGTTTTTGGGTACATGTATTCATTTGAAGAAAAAAGTGGGGAATAATTTTCCCGTATTACAGCAAAACATATCAGGCAACGACCTGTACGGGCTTACTCCTGACTGGGAAAATTTCATAAAGATGAGCCGCTGGGCGAATAATAATTTGCCCAAAGATGCCGTCATCGCGAGCCGCAAACCAAGTATATCGTATATTTATACCGGTCGTAATTTCTTTGGCATCTTCAATGTCCCCCAGGAAACGCTCGATAATGTGATTCAAAAATACAACAGCAAAAATCCGGATACGGTCTTTTATATGCTGGATATGTCAAAAGAGAGTATGATGAAGCTGTCTTCGTTCCTGCAATATCAAATAATGCCCAGGAACGAAAAAAGATATACCATCGAAGGCAAAGAATCCGGTCACATAGGTATTTATGCAGTCGATAAACTGCTCGTTGATGAAGGCCTTACCGGCATGCTCGATTCGATGAATATATCTTATACTTCTGATTTCGATGGTTTCATAAAGCAATTCCGGGAAACGGACGGGATAAATTACACGATTATCAATTCGGACGTACTGTACAATGTGCTTGTAGACAATAATGTTAAATATTTGTTATTGCCCAAGATCAGGTTATATACGATGCAAAACACAGGCTATTATGTAAATACAGTCCACCAGTTCGTCAATTTCATAAATATAAAATACCCCCGCAGTTTCAGAATGATACACAGCATCGGAAAAGATGAAATCTGCGAACTCGTTGAGTTTATAGCGAAATAGGCTTTTATTCAAAATATATTCAATAAAAAAACATGGCAATAAGAAAAGCAAAAACATATCCAAAAGAGGTTGAAACCATCGTCATTTCCGAAACGGGCAAATTGCAACCTCAGGCGCCGGAGCTTGAAAAAGTTGTATTGGGCGCACTGATGCTGGAAAAAGACGCCTATTCGGAAATAAGCGAAATACTGAAACCCGAATGTTTCTACGATAAACGACACGAACTGATTTTTAAAGCCATAGTAGATTTGGCGTTTAACGTACGGCCGATAGACATGCTGACCGTAACCGAACAGTTGAAAAAAAACGGAGCGCTTCAGGATATTGGCGGCATGTCTTATATTTCGGAATTGACTGCCAACGTAGCAAGTACGGTCCATCTTGAATTTCATGCAAAAATCATAGCGCAGAAATACATTGCACGCAAATTGATACATTTTACGGGACTAATCCAAGGACAGGCTTTTGATGAAACCATCGACATTGAAGATCTGATGCAGGAAGCCGAAGCGCAACTCTTTGAAATCTCGCAACAAAACATAAAAAAAGAAGCGTTGCAAATCAATCCTGTCATAAAAGAAGCGCTCAACGCCCTGCAAAAAGCCGCACAGCGCAAAGAAGGACTTAGCGGACTGCGCAGCGGATTTATCGAACTCGACAGAATAACTTCTGGCTGGCAAAACTCCGACCTCATAATCATTGCCGCACGCCCCTCGATGGGAAAAACGGCCTTCGTTCTTTCCATGGCAAAAAACATGGCTGTAAATTTCAAAATTCCGGTAGCGCTGTTTTCGCTGGAAATGAGCAATGTCCAACTCGTAAACCGCCTGATTACAAATGTCTGTGAAATACAGGGCGACAAGATAAAAAGCGGACGGCTGGAACAATATGAATGGAAACAGTTAGACGTTAAACTGAACGAACTCTACGATGTGCCGATATATGTCGATGATACCCCAAGTTTGTCCATCTTTGAATTACGCACAAAAGCGCGCCGCCTGGTACGCGAACACAAAATAAAATGTATTATCATCGACTACCTGCAACTGATGAATGCCAGCGGAATGTCATTCGGCAGCCGTGAACAGGAAGTGAGCATCATCTCCCGTTCCCTGAAAGGATTGGCAAAGGAATTGAATATCCCCGTTATCGCGCTTTCGCAATTGAACCGCGGGGTAGAAGCACGTTCCGGTGCAGAAGGAAAACGCCCGCAACTTTCCGACCTGCGCGAATCGGGTGCCATCGAACAGGATGCCGATGTGGTATGCTTTATACACAGACCCGAATATTACGGTATCAGAGAAACATCCGACGGGAAAGACCTGACCGGACTGGCGGAAATTATTGTGGCAAAACACCGTAACGGAGCAACCGGCGACTTGTGGTTAGCGTTCAAACACAATTTTGTCAGGTTTGAAAATTGTAGCGGAAACGACAGTAACCGCGAATACACATCCATGATTAATTCGGATAATAATGAAAACCTTAGAATAATCCCGAACAACGAAGAATTTATTATGCAACGAGAACCTACGCCTTTCTAATCCTTGTTTCATCTGTACAATAATATGATGTATATCCGGACGACACATGCAAAGCGCTATTCAAGACCGTTCTTCTTTTACTGTTATTCAGCCAAAAACGAACTGTCGCATAACAAGATAAATATATAGATTATTTCCAGGGAACTCCCTTAATTTTCATTGGAAAGGGCGCCGATCCTCCCTTTCCTTTTTTTATACAAAATTTTCTCTGTGCCCGAAACAGGACTCGAACCTGCACGGTTTTTACTCCACTCGCACCTGAAACGAGCGCGTCTACCAATTCCGCCACTCGGGCAATCATGAGCGGAAGACGGGACTCGAACCCGCGACCCTAACCTTGGCAAGGTTATGCTCTACCAACTGAGCTACTTCCGCCGATGAACCAACACAATAATAAATTTAATCGTTTCCTCTAAAACCGGCGCAAAGGTAATAAGTTTTTTTATTATCCAAAACTTTTTGGAAATTATTTTTTTCAAAATCAAAGTTTAGACAAGAAAAATCATTTCGATTGAAAAGTTTTCAGCATCCTATATCAGGACATGACAAATAAAGGCCTCAGCTTGATAATGCAACAATTTGAATTGCACCCGAATCAGTCGTTTAATTTTGTATATTCATCTATTTATATTAACTTTGCAACATGAATAATAAGATAATTAAGATTCTAATGTGTATTACTTTGGCTCTTATTATTTGCGGTAATATTTCCGCTTCCGATTTTTGTATTTCCGACATTCATATTTCGGGCAATAACAAGACCAAAGAATTCATTATACTACGGGAACTTCCTTTTCGTAAAGGAGACGTTATCCAATTGAACGAACTGATACAGAAAGTTGAAATTGCAAAGGAACATCTTGATAATACATCGCTTTTCAATTATGTTTTTATAGATTATTTTCCCGACACGACGGCGACTGGTTTTCTTGACTGTGTCCCCGTTATTGTTAATATCCGCGTTGAGGAACGCTGGTATATATGGCCCCAGGTGAGCCTCAAACTCGAAGACCGAAACCTGAGCAACTGGCTGAAAGAGCGTGATTGGAACAGAATAACGATAGGATGGGGCACCCGTATTTATAACATGTTCGGCATCAGGCATAAAATCACTGCGAGTCATTATTTCGGATATGAAAAGGGAGGGCGGATCGGATATACTAATATTGCGCTGGATAGAAAAAACACTAAACTGTTAGGATTCAATGCGATGGCGCTTTACAATAGAACGCTTAACACGCAATCTCATGATAACAAAGTTATTTATGTCAAAGATATTGATGATTTTATTGACAAAACGGTATCAGGAGGGTTGAGTTATACGTACAGGCCCGGTATTCGCGCAACTCATACAATTAATGCGAATTATTCATGGACACATATCGGCGATACGGTTCTTGAACTTAATAAAGATTATTGGGGTACGGAAAATACTATAAATAATTCGCTTACAGCATCTTATATTTTCGATTACGAACATCGCGATTATTTTGCCTATCCGACGAAAGGTTATTTTATCGGTACGGAATTTGTAGGAGTAACTGCCGATAAAATGAGATTTTTCTTTGTTTCTCTCAATATTAAGTTGCAGTATTACAAGGAAATATTACCGCGTCTTTATTGGAGTTCCCGCTTGAATGCAACTGTTTCGTATAAAAACAAAAAAGCTTATCTTTACGATAAGTTCGTGGGTTATGAAGACAAGATATTAGTGGGATATGATTATTATGTAATTGATGGTCAGCATAATATGATTCTAAACAACGATTTGCGATATAACATAATGCCTAAAAAAATCGTAAACCTCAGTTTCATTAATGGACTGTCGAATTTCAAAAAAATACACTTTTCACTGTATGCTAAACTGATGTACGATTTCGGTTATGTGTATAACAGTTATGTAAATCCGAGCAATACGCTGGCTAACACATTTTTGTACGGTTACGGTACAGGTCTTGACCTTGTAACTTACTATGATATAGTGCTTAATGCCAGTTATGCTTTTAACAGGATGGGCGAAGGCGGTTTCTTCTTCGGCATCAAAGCCCCAATATTTTAAAATAAACAACTTATAACAATACGAAAGCGGCGGGTGCAATTCCGTTAAGGCATGGTCATTCTCAGTTTTCTCAAAAATTCGTTGAGGTTTCCGCCGATAGTGAAACTGATGCGTTTTTTCAATCGGTAACGCAATACGTGTACGGATGAAGGCTCTATTTCAAAACATTCGGCAACTTCGCTGATTTCCATGCCTATAGTAAAACACAAACAGTATTTTACGTAAAATTTGGACAAATATCCGGTAAAAGGACTTTTTAATAATGTAATATATTTATTATCTATAGAACGTAAAAGTTCAATATATTCGGGTTTTCGAGGAAGTTTTTTATTTAAAAGAGCAATTAAATCCTCAATTATCAGTTGATTTTCGATGTTTCCGGTTGTATTTACCAATTTTTTATTTTTGGATAATTTATCCAAAAGATGAAGCCTTTTTGTAAACGCTCCAATTTCATTGTCGAACACCTCTTTTTCTTTTAGCAAAATCTCTATTTCTCTGTTTTTGCCTTCTATTTCAATTTCTTTGATTCTGCTTTCCGACAATATTTCATATTTTTCGAGTAAAGACTTTGTGGCACGCTCTTCATTGATTTTTAAGTTGATTTCCACTTCTTGTTTCTCTTTCAAAATAAGTTTGTAGTGATTTCTGAAATTCTTGTTCATCATCTTTAACCACGCCCACAATAATACAATTAATATAATGAAAAGAGATATTGCCATGATTAGCATTATATTGGATTTTAATTGCTGATGATTAATGTTTTTCAGTTGTTCTATTTTAATGTCTTCTTTTTCTGTGTTGTATAAAAAATCGATTTCTTGAGATTCAATATCTTGCAATTTTTTTCTCAGGTTATTTTTCAATTCGTTAAAGACAAGCGCTTCCTTGTAATTTTTTTGTGCCATAAGGATTTTGCAGTGCAGGTCGGCATAAGCTATTTCATCACTGTAATAAGATTCTTCGGGATACATGCTCCCCGTCTGCTGAATATCCATTTGTAGAAATTTTTCGGCGTCTTTAATACTCTTCTCAGCGTCGGAGAACTTTTTTTGCCCGTAGTACATTATTGATTTAGCATATTCTGTGTAACTTAAAATGTAATAATCATCTGAATATCCGATATTTTCCGCATTTTTGATGCATGAATTTATCAGATTCCAGTCCGGATTTTGCTTTTGAGAATAGTATTCCGCCAAAAGTAAATATGATTGGAGTATATCATAATCAAGTCCTGCAGGTAACACGTCGTTTTCTTTGTTGTAAATATTCACTCGTTCGATTTCAAAATGAATGGCTGAATCAAGTATTATTTCGTTTTTTGACGTTTTAAAATATTCGTAATACAAGTCTGATTTCATTGAATAAAGCAGAAACTTGATGAAGGGAGAATAATCCCTTCCGAGAATGTTTTCTATCTTTCCGATAATGCGTTTTGAGAAAACAGTATCCGGCATGTTGGCGGTATAAATAGTTATGTCATAAAGGGTTGCTTCGATAGAGGATATTTCGTTTTCTATCCGGTTGAAATAATCGATAGCATTTTCAAATTGTTTGTATCCTTCTTTACGCCCGTATGGTTTGTTGATGGCTTGCGTACCTTTCGTGAAATGATACCTCGCAAGCGAAAGCGGACGGGTTGCGTCTTCCATGTACAAATCTGCCGAATCCAAATAAACATCAAATAAATGGTTTTCTTCCCAGACATAATACAAATCAGCAAGATAAACATAAAGATACAATATGCCGTCCACATCTTTTTGCTTTTTGCTTTCTTTCAAGATTCGGTTTAAAACTTCGATTTGTTTTTCCCGAAGCGTATCTTTTTTGTAACTGCATTTATAGACAAGCGCAACTTTCTCTTTATATGAAATATCTTCATTGTCAATCACCTTAGCCAGCGAATCAATCGTAAGACCGTTTTCGTTCAGATATATGGTTGCCCTATCTTCCTGAGAGTACAGTAAGACATTGCAAATAAGAAACATAAATATAATTACTCTGTTATACATAGATTAATATTATTAACTGCACTATTTTTTAATTTTTTTAATTTTAATTGCAAATTAATTGCAAAGATAACGGTTAAAATTGAGAAAAAGAAATTACTTAAAAAATAAAATGTATAAAATTTGCAAAAATTAAAAATATAGACTATTTTTGTGATGTGAAATCACATTTAATATGCGAAAATCAATTGTTATATTTTACTTGTTTTCAACAATATTATCTGTTGCACAGGATGTTTCTCTTTGTTGGGGCGACCAGGGGAACGGAATGTATGCAAATCCAATTTTGAATGCGGACTATTCTGATCCCGACGTAATTAGAGTAGGAACGAAATACTATATGGTAGCTTCCGATTTTCATTTTATGGGGATGCAAGTTCTGGAATCGGAAGACATGGTAAATTGGAGAATTATCACACAGATATATAAGTGTTTGGATTTTAAAGGTTGGAATGAAAACGAACGCTATGCAGGCGGCTCATGGGCGCCTGCTATTCGATTTCATGACGGTAAGTTTTGGGTGTTTTTTTGTACGCCCGACGAAGGACTGTTTATGACAAACGCCGAAAGTCCGGCAGGGCCATGGACGCCGCTTCATTTGGTCAAAGCGGTGCCTAAATGGGAAGACCCCTGTCCGTTTTGGGACGAAGATGGTAAGGCTTATCTCGGTCGCAGTATTTATGGAGCAGGTCCGATTATCATTCACCAGATGAGCTATGACGGCAAGCAATTGTTAGACAGCGGAATAACGGTTTATAAAGGACCTGTTGCCGAAGGCACCAAGATTCTCAAAAAAGACGGCTATTACT
The DNA here is from genome assembly GCA_031278765.1 of Tannerella sp. Lineage (GTDB taxonomy): Bacteria > Bacteroidota > Bacteroidia > Bacteroidales > Tannerellaceae > Tannerella. The sequence continues at coordinate 10,964 of JAITJX010000097.1, forward strand.
ATTTGTCAATACCCGAAGGCGGCGTAGAGAGGGGTTGGCAAACCATTTTACGCTCTAAAAGCATTTACGGCCCTTATGAGAAAAAAGTCGTTCTTGAACAGGGAAGTACGAGTATTAACGGACCTCACCAGGGTGCAATAGTTGATACTCCCGAAGGTAAATGGTGGTTTTATCATTTTCAACATGCAGGCACAATAGGACGTGTAGTTCATTTACAACCCATGTACTGGCATGACGAATGGCCCGTTATCGGTGTTGACATTGACCGGAATGGAACAGGAGAGCCGGTCTATGTTTGGAAAAAACCGATTTCAAGTACAGAAGTTTTTTACCCGCAAACCGATGACAATTTTGATATGCCGGAATTAGGGTTACAATGGCAATGGAATCACAATCCAGCAGATGAGGCTTGGAGTTTGTCCCTTAAAAAGGGAAGTCTGACTTTGGAAGCCTTGACATCAACAACATTTCGCTTGGCGCGTAATACATTAACACAGAAGATAATGGGTTATGAAAGCGAAGCGACTGTCGAAGTAGACATTTCGGAAATGGTTGATGGGCAACGATGCGGACTGGTTTGCATGGGAGGAGAAAACAAAATGCTTGGTATCAGAAAGATAAATGGCGCTTTAAGTTTGTATTTTTCTGATGATGCGATTGAAATTGCAATTGCTTCAATAAAGAAAAAGAAAATATATCTAAGAGTTTCTATTGATATACCGGACAGTAAGTTTATATACTCATACAGCCTTGATAATAAAAATTATCTGAAATGCGGCGAAACGTTTTACATGAAATTCGGGTATTGGAAAGGCGCTCGAATCGGCCTTTATTGCTATAATATTGAGAAGAAATCTGGATTGGCAATTTTTGATTCGTTTGTATATAAACACGATGGAGAGAAAAATAATTAAATTTATAATGACTTTTTTATAAAAATAATTACCTTTGCAGCGAAATAACTTAAAAATTAAGAATATGAAAAAGATTATGTTAATAATGGCTGTTACATGCGGCATTATTTTTTTGGGTTCGTGTAAATCAAAAAGTAGCGCATATAAAACTGCATATGAACAAGCTAAAGCGAATGATAAAGCGGTTATGTATGAAGATGAAGATGAAGAGATGCCTACCGGTGAAGAAATTTCTTATGAGTCTGTTAGACAGGAAAGCGTCAAACCCGTTTCGGGAGAGAATGCGACAGGATTGAAGAAATATTCTGTTGTGATAGGCAGTTTTAAAAACAAAACAAATGCTTATTCATTGAAAGAGAGAATGACAGATGAAGGCTACAGTCCTGTAATCGCTGAAAATGAATACGGTATGTTGCGTGTAATTATCACAAGTTTTGATAACAAAGCAGATGCTGTAAGAAGTCGTGACAATATCAAAACAAAATATGAGCCAAATTTTCAAGACGCATGGATTCTTGAACGCATGTATTGATGCGAATTGAACAAAATTATTCTCTCAAAGAGCATAACACGTTTCATATCAATGTTAATACCCGTTGGTTTATAGAATATGAAAACGAAAAAGAGTTATTGAACATTCTTCATGACGAATATTTCCGGAAGTGTTTGTCGCTCCATATTGGAGAAGGGAGTAATTTGTTATTCATCAATGACTTTAATGGAATAATATTCCATTCTCAAATAAAAGGAACAAAAGTATTGAAAGAAAGCGCGGAACATGTTTTGTTGCGTATTGGAGCAGCGGAACATTGGGATGATGTCGTATCTTTTGCTATTTCAAAAGGATGGGGCGGAATAGAAAATCTTTCATATATTCCGGGTGAGGCCGGTGCGGCGGCAGTTCAAAATATTGGTGCATATGACATTGAAATTAAAGATGTTATAGAGACGGTAGAAGCATATAATCAACTGACTTGCGAAAGAAAAATATTTACAAAAGAAGAATGTGCGTATAATTACCGACATAGCCGGTTTAAAGAAAATGATCGCGAGCCTTACATTATTACGCATATCAATATCAAATTGCTAAAAACTCCTGATTATAATCTGAATTACGGTAATTTAAAAGAAAAACTTGCAGGTAAGGACATCTCACTGAGATCTGTCAGAGAGACAGTTATTGAAATGCGAAAAAGTAAGCTTCCCGAAATAAAAGAGTATGGAAACGCCGGTAGTTTTTTTATGAACCCTTATATCTGTTCGGAACATTACGAATGTTTGAAAAAATATTATCCCGAAATACCTTTTTATCCTGTTAATAAGGAAGTTGTGAAAATTTCTGCCGCCTGGTTGATTGAGCAGTGCGGATTTAAGGGCAAGCGTGAAGGTAATGTCGGAACTTATCCGAAGCAAGCATTGGTAATTATTAATTATGGCGGCGCTACGGGTGAAGAAATTATTTCGTATGCCGAAAAAATTCAAAAAGCGGTAAAAGAAAAATTCTATATTGAATTGACCAAAGAAGTGAAGTGTGTACAGTAATTTGTTATACCGCAATGTTCACAGTTGGGTTTTCTTGCCGTGCATACGTAACGGCCATGAAGAATAAGCCAGTGGTGGGTTTTGGGAATAAGTTTTTCGGGAATATACTTAACTAATTCTTTTTCGGTTGCAAGTGGCGTTTTACTGTTTGTTGTAAGTCCGATACGGTTCGCAACCCTGAAAACATGTGTATCTACCGCCATTGCAGGTTTTCCGAATACAACCGAAGCTATCACATTTGCAGTTTTGCGACCAACACCCGGAAGTTGTTGCAAATCATCAATATCCGAAGGCACTTTACCGCTAAATTTCTCCGTCAGCATTTTAGCCATTCCTACAAGATGCTTCGCTTTATTGTTTGGATATGAGACGCTTTTTATATATTCAAAAACGCTTTCCGGAGTTGCTTTCGCAAGAAATTCGGGTGTGGGATAGGATTTGAACAGTTCGGGTGTAATCATATTTACTCTTTTATCCGTGCACTGAGCCGATAAAATGACGGCAATCAAAAGCTGAAACGGATCGTTATAATGTAGCTCCGTTTCGGCAACAGGCACATTTTCCGTAAACCATTCAATAACTGCCTTGAAACGCTCGGATTTTGTCATAGATTTTTGGCGGTTCTTTCTCTTTTCAATATGCAGATCGGAACTGATCCAGAAATCGTTTGTCGTTTTCAGAAAACAGGCGAAGGTCTTTTATCCTGTATTTCAGATTGGCAATACGTTCTATCCCCATACCGAGAGCGTACCCCGAATAAATTTTACTGTTTATTCCACAATTATCCAGCACATTAGGATCAACCATGCCGCAACCCAGAATTTCAACCCATCCTGTATGTTTGCAGAATGGGCAGCCTTTCCCGCCGCAAATATTACAACTTATATCCATTTCGGCAGATGGCTCTGTGAAAGGGAAATAAGAGGGACGCAGACGAATTTTCGTATCTGAACCGAACATTTCTTTGGAAAAACAGGATAGAATCTGCTTCAAATCTGCAAACGAAACATTTTTATCAACGTAAAGAGCTTCTATCTGATGGAAAAAGCAATGCGCACGATACGAGATCGCCTCATTGCGGTAAACACGTCCGGGACATATAATTCTGACGGGAGGTTGCTGTTTTTCCATAATTCTCGTTTGAACGGATGAGGTATGCGTACGCAACACTACGTCAGGATTATGAGCGATAAAAAATGTATCTTGCATGTCGCGTGCAGGGTGGTCGTCAGCAAAGTTCAAAGATGAGAAAACATGCCAGTCGTCTTCGATTTCCGGCCCTTCGGCAATACTGAAACCCAGACGGTTAAATATTTCGCAAATTTCTTTTTTCACTATTGACAAAGGATGTCGAGCGCCGAGATGAACGGGATATGCCGTACGGGTAAGGTCGTAATCGTTATTTGAAATATTATTGTTTTCAAAAATTTTTTTAAGCTCATTTACTTTGTTTTGAGCCGATTCCTTCAGTTCATTCAGATATTTTCCTACTTCGCGTTTTTGCTCGGCAGCCACATCTCTGAAATCATTCATTAAGGCTGAAATACTTCCTTTTTTACTTAGATATTTAATTCTCAATGCTTCCAGCTCTTCTAAACTGTCTGCTTTAATTTCTTGTACCTCTTTAAGTAAGTCTTTAATCTTATTTATCATATTTCACTGTAAATTTTGGCCACAAAGTTAAAAAAAAATTTTAATCTTTTTTCTTTAACGGAAAAAGGGGGCAGGGCAAACGATTTAAATTTTGAGCAAATTAATCAAAAAAACTTTAAAACTGGAAATAAATAAACGGTACAATTTCAGAACTTTTCATCTGTATGACAATGAAAATTGCCAACGACAGTAATGCCGCTTTGCTCCAAAACGGTAATAATATAACCTGTTCCTGTATTTTCAGGTCTATATCTTTCGGAATGAAGTGTATAATATAACCGGCTGCCATTAAAATAAATACGGTTTGATAGCCTGAAATTAGCTGCGAAAAAACGCCGGCCTCAAAATGCGTGAAAATTTGCGTCAGCATTTGAAATACCTTTTCCATCGTATCGGCACGGAAAAATATCCATGCAAAACAAACCAGATGAAACGTAATCAATGTGTTTATAATGCGTTTCCCGATAGACATATCTTTTCCCAGAGTTTTTAATCCGAAAAAGGTTGCCATTCCCTTGTGAATTGCTAACGTAACGCCATGAATAGCGCCCCAAAGAATAAAACGAATAGCGGCGCCATGCCATAATCCGCCAAGCAGCATTGTGACAGTCAGGTTTATATAAGTCCTGACTTTTCCCTTGCGGTTCCCGCCGAGCGGAATGTATAAATAGTCTCTTAACCAAGACGACAACGAGATATGCCAGCGTCTCCAAAACTCTGTAATTGTGGCAGATTGATACGGTGAATCGAAATTGATTTTCAGACGAAAACCGAGCAGCAAAGCAATTCCGATTGCTATGTCCGAATATCCCGAAAAGTCGCAGTAAATCTGCAAAGCATAACCATAAACACCCATAAGATTCTCAATACCGGTATAAAGAGAGGGGGCATCGAAAATTCTGTCCACAAAGTTTACGCTGATATAGTCCGAAATTATGCATTTTTTGAATAGTCCGCAGATAATCAGATATAACGCTTCACCCATCTGACTGTTTAGCAGTACGGGTTTGTTTTTGATATAAGGTATGAAATTTTTTGGGCGGACGATAGGACCAGCTACCAATACAGGGAAGAACGAGACGAAAAACATATAATCCAGCCAGCTTTTCACCGGCTTTATTTCATCTCTATAAACGTCTATGGCATAGCTTAACGATTGAAAGGTGAAAAACGATATTCCGACAGGAAGGAATATGTCAAGCGGATGAAATTGAACATGCTGTAACGTTTCGTATTCAAAAATTTCACCAAAATAATGAAACAGTCCTATAGCCGCGTCATACAGGAAATTGGTGTATTTGAAATAACCTAACATTCCAAGATTTATAATAATACTTAATGCTACCCATAACTTTCTGTTAGTCTTTCCTTTGGTCATTGCAATGTAATGACCGATAAAAAAGTCCAAAGTGGCTACAATCAGCAATAGAATGACAAACACTCCGCTCGTTTTGTAATAAAAATAAAGCGAGAAAAGAATTATGTATATTATTCTTATTGTCTGATGATTGCGCAACTTATTGTAAAAAAAATAGAAGATCAGAAACAGAAACAAAAACAGTCCGGTGTTAAAAAGCATCGGAGAATCGGGTTGATATTTAATGATTTCCATTAATTTATCCCATGACAGACCTTTAAAAATCGACTGAATACTATTCTGCATCCTGCTCTTCCTCTCTCAATTCTTGGACTTTGTTGAAGCTGTTTATCAACGATTTATATAAAAGTTTACCTTGCTCGTCATATCCTTTTTGAGTGAAATGTATACGGTCGCGAGCGAACATGCCGGCTTCAAACCAGTTATTACAGGAATTACTGCCTCCCGAAACAGCATACAAATCCCAACAGGCTAATCCGTTAATTGCGGTATATGAACTAATTGTTTCTGCCGCTTTTTTCGTGTTTTCATTCCGTACATAATATCTTTTTTGTTTACTCCTCAATCTTTTAAACGTTTCGGGTGGAGTGGTTAATATGATAGAAGTATTGGGCAATTCCTCATGTACAAGGTTTACAAACGAATCGATTTGCCGTTCAAATTCAGGCATGCTGAAATTCTTTCCGAAAGATTCGTTTGTTCCGAGCGAAACAATAATCAAAGTCGGGTTTAATAGAGATAACTGTCTGATATATTTTCTGTTGGTGAAATCTACATATCTTGCTCCGTTTATCCCTAATGCGTGATATAAAATGCCCGCATGTCCGTTTGTCAGCAAAAAACCGTAATAAATGCTTGGGTCGAGGAATGTATCGGTTTCAAAAGATTTTATTTGCAGGCTGTTAATCAAATTATTACTGATAAAAGTGTCAATCAGGATATCTTCAAATTGTGTTTCTCCCTGAAAACAATCAATATCTGGCTTTGGGAACAGCTGTTTGGAATATTTATCTCTGAATAATAGCGCTTTATTGAAATCGTATCCGACGCCATTGTTCGGAGCTACAAGAACGCCCAAATCTATTTCGGCATCCAAAGCTTCAATGCCTATTCCCCCGAGCCCCCAGGTGCATTTCGGTTCTTTTTGAATGCAGACGCTTGATATAAAATGTTTTATTCCGGAAGTAATGAAATAGTCGTTAGGCTCGTTTGTCCCTGAAAGTCTAAGTGGTGAAATCCATCCTCTTCCGGCATTTCCAAAAGTATTTTGCAGTAGCCGCATTGTTCTTCCGGTCAGAAAACCAGCCTGAATATGCGAGTCGCCAATGTGTATGATGTTAATAATCGTATCTTTACCCGCAAGTAACAGTCTTAAATTTTCATAAAAACCGTTCAACGAATGTGCGGAATCTTTTATAATGCAGAGAGAATCAGTAATAAACGGCAGATTCACAATAACATCATCCTGTATCGTTTTTTCATTTTCTTTTATTGCAGCGTATGATTTATGATATGTTGCGGCTGCAATTGTCGTCAATGCCAGAAATAAAGTCATCCGGCGGATATGTTTACTTAATGAATTATTCATCTCTGTCATACATTTTTTTTTCCTGTAAAATAGCGTCATACAATGCGTTGGCAATTTCCCGTCCTCCCTTGAAACTGAGATGTGTATGGTCTTTGCTGGCCTTGTTTGTTTTGACATACTGAACCATACTGTTTTGACCTCCCATCGCAGCATATATGTTCCAGAACGCTATTTCAGCATCTTTTGCCGTTTGTCGTTGGGTGCGAAGCAAAGAAAGTACAGCAGGCATTGTGGTATAAGTACTTCCTTTTTTATGACTGCGGTCAGAAACGCCAAGCAGCAGAATATCCGCACTCGGAAAACTATTCTTAATGTGCTGAATTACATCTATCATACCTTTACGATACCACCCATATTCGCGTATGGAATCATGGGCAACATTCAGTCCGTATTGCAAAACGATAAGGTCGTAAGGACGGATTTGTTGCAGTTCACGACAACTCTTGCTGTCTATTTCCGACATTACCATGCCTGTATTTCCGCGAAGCGACAGATTGTCTACAACGATGCCGCTGTTGTCTTCGAGCGCAATTCCCAAAATCTGCAAACCTGTTGCGTTTCTGAATTTTATATCTGCACCGGAAAATTTGCCCCTGAGCTCGAACTGCGTTATTTTGCCCGATGTCGAAGGCAAACCGTAAATAACTTCTCCCTCATCGCCGGAAATTTCCATTTCAGTATTTTCGCTATTGGCATAAATGATTTTCAGCGATGAAACTTCTATCAGTCCGGGATACATATCTACGTTGCGAAAACTTATGGATGCATCTGCCGACTTGGGTTCAAACAGCAATCCCGACAAAACGTATTTTCGTTTTTTGTTATTAATAATTGAAAATGTTTTCCATCCTTTTGCACTTTGTTTGACGGTAGGACGAAACTGCGATACATTTGACACAACCGGTATAAATCCAACCCCCCGGCCGCCGAATCGCTCTTGCATTTTTGCACGGAAATCGGCAACTACAATATCACCTTCAATAAATGAATCTCCCACAAAGGCAACCCTGACGGGACGTCCGAGACTGTTAATGTTATCGAGCGCTGCAAAGAAGTGGCGCAAGCTGTTATGAGCGCTCGAAAAATCCTCAATATGCCTGTTGAATATATCATTTTTGTCGAAATCAAGATTTTCCGACGCCATCCGCAAGATATCGTCTGTTTCGCTTTTTTTACTGTTGCTTTCGGAGGCGTCAGCGTTTTCCTCTTCGGTACTGTTATGAAAAGGTTTGACGATTTTTGTGTTACTGTCAAGTGGATTTACAGCAAGGTTTAGATTTTCGTTTTCCCGTATATCGGCGAGAAAAGGAAGATCTTCGGCATTGTCGTCCGAAGCCAGCAAATCATTTATACCATCTTCATTATTAATGCGAATATCAGAAAATAAATCTACTTTCTTGATATCGACGCCTGAAAATTTTTCAGGCAGTAAATAAAATGACAGATTAACAAGTATTGCAACGAATAATATTGCTGCAAAACGATCGGCACAGTTCTGTTTTCTTCTTATTTTTTTATCGTCCTCACTCATTCGTTATATTTCTTCATAACTCAAAAACGATGCAAAATTACATGAAAAATGCGAGATTTCCAAGCGCATGGATAATAACGGCAGGACAAATGCATCTTGATTTTAACATCTCTTTATCGAGATGAAAAGAGAATTTTTTTTGTAATTTTGCAGTTCCATAAATGTCAGACATAACAAAGAAAGCATTTAATTAAATATAAATTATAATAATTATGAACAAAATGTACAGTATCGAAGGCAAAGTAGCCGTAATTACAGGAGCCGGCGGCGTGTTAGGCGGAAGTATCGCCAAAAGTTTTATTAAATCGGGAGCAAAAGTTGTGGCGCTGGATATTCGCCAGGAACAGTTAGATGCTCGCGTTAAGGAATTAACTGCCGAAGGCGGAGAAGCTATCGGCTATGTCGGCAATGTTCTTGACGTGGAAAGTCTGAAAAACGTTGCCGGTCAAATCGTAGAAAAATGGGGGCGCGTAGATATACTGCTCAATATTGCAGGCGGAAATACTCCCGGCGGAACGCTGGCGGCGGAGCAGGATTTTTTCGACATGCCTGTTGCGGAATGGGAAAAGGTAACAAACCTGAATTTGAACGGGACGGTATATCCCTCAATGGTTTTCAGTAAAATCATGGCACAACAGAAATCAGGCGTTATCATCAACATTTCATCCATGGCCGCCTATTCGGCGCTTACCCGCGTTCCGGGCTATTCGGCCGCCAAAACGGCAGTAAGCAATTTTACGCAATGGCTGGCAACCGAACTGGCGCTGAAATACGGCGAACATATCAGAGTAAATGCCATCGCGCCGGGCTTTTTCATCGGCGACCAAAATCGTGCAGTACTCATCAATCCCGACGGCACCCTGACCGACAGAAGCAAAAAAGTGCTTGCTAAAACTCCCATGAACCGTTTTGGAAATATTACGGAAGTAAACGGGGCTGTGCAGTTCCTTTGCAGCGATGCTGCAAGTTTCATTACCGGAGCAGTATTGCCCGTAGACGGCGGTTTCAGCGCTTTCAGTGGAGTTTGACATTTTATTACGCATGTAATATGAAAAATATCAATGTCAATGCACACTTGCATACGCCGTATTCGTTTAGCGCTTTCGAGAAACTGACCGACGCGCTGGATATGGCAGCTCGCGAAAATGTTCAAGTTGTGGGAATAAATGATTTCTACACCGCCGACGGTTACGAAGAGTGGGGCAGAGAAGCCTTGAAACGACGCCTTTATCCTCTGTTCAATATCGAAATGATAAGCCTTCAGGAAGATGACCGGGAGAGCGGAATACGTGTGAACGATCCCAACAATCCCGGACGGACATACATTAGCGGAAAAGGTCTGCGCTGTCCGTTGCAACTCGCCGAACCCTGCGCATCGCAACTTGCCGGAGTAAGAGACGAATCAAATATGCAGACCAAAGAAATGTGCTCCAGAGTGAACGAACTGTTAAACGCCGTCAATGCAGGATTCGATCTTGATTATGAGGCCTTGAAGAAATTCATGACGAGAGGACAGGTGCGCGAGCGACACATTGCCAAAGGCCTGCGTATGGCCGTTTATATCTATTTCAAAAACGAACCGGACGATATTAAAGATTTTTTTCAGAAAATCTTTAACGGCAAACCTTTAAAAGTGGATATTTATAATTACGCAGGCGTCGAAAACGAGATAAGAGGAAATTTGCTGAAAGCCGGTGGCGCCGCATTCGTGCCGGAAGAACCGAAAGCCTTTCTGCCTCTCGAATCCGTCAGGCAAATCATAACAGCGGGCGGAGGAATACCCACATATCCGTTTCTTGCCGACGATGCAAACGGAGAGTTTACCGATTTTGAACGGGACGTTGAGAAAGCTGCGCTGATTTTGAAACAAAGAGGCATATTTTCCGCCGAATTTATTACGACAAGAAACAGTATGCGGACGCTCGAAGAATACTCGAATTATCTTTATGATAACGGATTCATCGTCACGTTTGGAACGGAACACAATACGCCGGCTATGGAACCTGTCCTGTTGTCGGCGCGCAACAATACTCCTCTTTCGGATACGCTTAAGGATATAAATTATAAAAGTGCGTGCGTAATAGCCGCACATCAGGAACGAATCCGCAAAGGAGAAACCGGCTATACCGCCGACGCCGACCGCGAAACCTTTATCAACGAAGGAGACGAACTGATAAGAAAAGTGATTGATGAATGACAAAAATATTGAAATTCATCAAAGACGGGATACTTCCGATAGCAATGATTGCAGGCGCGCTGACTTACAAATGGGTCAGCCACCTGTCTTTTCTTACCGCCGGTTTGATTTTCGTCATGCTTTTGCTTACTTTTTGCAAAATAAGATTAAACGAAATAAAGTTCCACACAGCACACCTTTGGTTACTGCTGATACAGCTGGCGGGAAGTATCGGCATCTATCTTTTACTGAAACCTTATAATCCGATCGTTGCGCAGGGAGCAATGCTGTGTCTGCTTGCGCCGACTGCAACAGCAGCAGCCATAATCACGGGGATGCTGGGCGGTAACGTCGGTTTCCTTACCGCATACACACTGTTTTGTAACATTGCTGTTGCCATTGCCGCACCCGTTTATTTTTCGTTCACAGGCACGCATGAGGGGATGTCTTTCCTGCAATCCGTCTGGCTCATATCTCAAAAAGTTTTCCCCCTGCTGATATTTCCGCTCTTCATTGCGTTTACCGTTCAGAGGCGTTTTCCAAAAATTCAAAAGATTTTGCTGCGTATTCCCAAAATGTCTTTTTACCTGTGGGTTGCGGCGCTTACAATTGTTACCGGAATAACGGTCGATTTCATGCTGCATCACGACCGTACGAACGATAATACGGAATTATGGTTACTTGTCATGTCGTTTGTTTTTTGTTGTTTGCAGTTTTATACAGGTCGCAAAATCGGTCGTCATTACGGCGACGCCATCTCGTCAGGGCAAGGACTGGGACAAAAAAACACTATCCTCGCTATCTGGATGGCGCAAACCTACCTGCACCCTCTTGCTGCGCTTGCCCCTGCCGGATATATCCTCTGGCAAAATATCATCAATTCGTATCAGCTGTTCCGCCGGCAGTCAGGAAGCCTGTAATGCATGAAACGGAGGTGAAAAATCCGTTTAAATGGCCGAAAATGACGTCGGCAAGTGGAATCAGAATAAAAACTGAAATTGTCACAGTTCTGATTATTAATATATTATCACTATTGTGTATAAATCTCATGTCCCGTTAGCGCTCGGCATCACGTGTGTGACAGACTCCATCACGTACGTGACAGACTTCATTACATACGTGACAGACTCCATCACATACGTGCCAGACTCCATCACCTACGTGCCAGACTCCATCACCTACGTGACAGACTCCATCACGTGCGTGACAGACTTCATCACGTGTGTGACAGACTTCATCACGTGTATGACAGCCTCCATCACATACGTGACAGACTTCATCACATACGTGACAGCGGAGAGATTTGAGATTTAAGATTTAAAATTTAAGATTCAAGATTCAATACCTCCTCCCGCACCCTTAAATCTTAAATCTTAAATCTTAAATCTTAAATCTTAAATGTTGAAATTACTGAAACTTATTATTTATACAGGATAATAATAATAATAATGCATCAGGTTGTGTTAATATCCATACCTGCTTTTTGTTTCCGCTTCATTTGCGTATTTTATCGGCACGAAGGTGAAGCCTCTTCTGTATTCACGGTTAGCGAAGAGAGAATATTCGGGTTCGGGACGCGCTCCCCAGCTGTTGTATCCTGCAACTCCCTGCATTTGCATATCGATGCATACTTCGACGTAATCTTGCGGCGAAATGTCGTTTGTGTGCGTATGTTTGCGAAGGATGTTTTTTGCTTTCGTTTCGTCGTGGAGGGCAATCATTTCGGGCGAGTAGTTGTTCCATTGATAGGGTTTATCTTTATATTCTTCGTCGTCGAAATCTTCGACGGGGTTACGGAGTGCGTTAAATTCTATCAGCGAATCGGCAACGACGAGGATTCCGTTTCCGTTTCCGGAGGTGCAGGAGAGCCATCGCGTATCGGTATGATGTCCGTTTTCCTGCGGACGGATATAAGGGAAATATAAATCTTCGGCAGTCGTTTTATACAGTCCGATTAAGGTGCCTGCTTTTCTGTCGCAATAATTTTCTTCCGGTCCGCGACCGAAATAATTGACCGTGTTCATGTTTGCGGGTAAACGGAATCGTATGCCGATTCTCGGTATGCGAAGCGGGGTGTTGGTATTGTTGTTGTTTATTTCGGCAGGCATGAAATGCGTTTCAACATGAACGATCCCTGCGGGATATATTTTATAGTTGATAATATATAAATTACCTGTATGCAGGAGGTAGGTAGCCGAGAGGAGAGCGTTGTGGTTGTCAAGTTTTACGGTTACATCGGTCAGGTTAAAATCTTTGCTTGATTTCTTCCAGATTTGTTCGCGCAAGGGTGCGCCGTTCCCGTAGTCGTTGTCTGTCGGGCCGCGCCAGAAGTTTGGGCGAATACCGTATCCGTTGTTAAAATATTCGGTATTATCAACTTTATAGGATGTTACTGTTCCTGATTTTTTATCGAAAACAAATTGAACTTTTGGAGATGAAACGGTCAGTTTGTCGTTTTCTTCTTTAAGATTCATCCTTTCTCCTTTTGCCTTATATGCCGGTTTTTCTTTTTTTACTGCTATTTGGAACTGTTCTTTTGCTATTTCAAATCCAGCAGGGAGCAGTTTTGTTTTAAAGTTTGTCCGTACGGAGAAATCTATAAAATATTCGGGCATGTATCCTCCTTTTTTCAGGGGTTTTATCTCGAAGGTATTTAATTCTGTCGATTGTTGTGGTTTCAGATTTACCGACAGGATTTTTTCGCTTTCTACTTTTCCGTCTTTCATGAGTTTGCATGTGATTTTATATTGTTCGTCGATAGTCGTAAAATAAAATCTGTTTGTGATTCTGACTTTCCCGCTTAGAGGTTCAATTTGTTCGAATCCGATATTTTGATATACGTATTTCATTTCTGCAACAGCGGGATGAGGATTCCTGTCGGGGTTCATGATGCCTGTGTTCACAAAATTGCCGTCACTTGGCATATTATCGCCATAATCGCCGCCGTATGCCCAGTATGGACGTCCGTTATTGTCGTGTTCCAGAAAGCCGTGGTCTACCCATTCCCAGATGAAGCCGCCTTGCAGATTGGGGTATTTGTAAATTGCTTTCCACTGATCAAGGAGATTGCCATTGGAATTGCCCATTGCGTGTGAATATTCGGACGGTACAATCGGTCGGTCACTGCCTTCCTGCCCCATTCTTTGTAGCCATGCCGCGCTTGGGTATTGGAGTACATACATGTCTGTATTCCATTCCCAGAGCGCGCGTTCGTAATTGACGGGGCGATTCGTTTTATCTTTGTTTTTCAGGTACAGATAGGATTGATAGAAATTGTAACCGTTTCCGGCTTCGTTTCCCATCGACCAAATTATTACGCAAGGATGATTTTTATTGCGTTCATACATGTTTTCCATTCTGTAGAGGTGTGGCTTCAGCCATTCGGGATTATTTCCGAGCGTACCGCCTTTGCTCAGATCGTAGTACATTCCGTGCGATTCTACGTTAGCTTCGTCGCAGATGTAAAATCCGATTTCGTTGCAGGCGTCATAAAAGCGTCTTGTTCGCGGATAATGTGATAACCTGACAGCATTTATGTTGTTTTTTTTCATCAGTTCAAAATCCAGCATCATGAGCGAATCGGATACATAATGCCCTGTCGACTGGCTTGTTTCATGCGTATTTATGCCTTTCAATTTAATTGCTTCGCCGTTGAAGAGAAATACTTTATATGGTTTTCCGTTTTTGTCTTTCTGCTTTGAATCCGCAAATTCAATGCGCCTGAATCCGATTTTGTAAGGTACGGTTTCTGGGGTTTCACCTTCTGTCGTAACAGTCATTGTCAATTGATAGAGATGGGGCTGTTCTGCGCTCCATTTCAAGACGTTTTTTATGGTTTCCTCAAAAGAGAAGGTTTGCACCGTTCCGTACGTCACCCAAAGTTTTTCTTCCGATGCAGCAGTAATGTTTCCTTTATTATCCAGGAGTTCAACAGCGACTTTCACATTTTCGTCTTTTGCCGAATTATTTTTCACATCTATGGCCAGTTTGAATATGCCATCCATGCAGGTTTCGTCGAGTGTTGATATAACATTGAAATCCTTTATTCCGACTTTTGATTGCGACCACAAATAAACGTCTCTTTCTATACCGCTTATTCGCCAAAAATCCTGACATTCGAGGTAAGACCCCGTACTCCAGCGAAATATCTTCAGCGTCAAAGTGTTTTTTCCTTCTTTCAAATATTTATTAATTAAAAACTCGGCAGGATTTTTTGAATCTTCGTTATATCCGGTCTCCTGACCGTTGATATAGACATAAACGCCTGATTTTGCACCGTCTATTTTCAGGAAAATATCTCTTCCCGACCAGTCGGAGGGTATTTCAAATTCGCGTCTGTAAACGCCGACCGGATTTTTTTCGGGCAAAAGCGGCGGTTGCGGATTGCGGGCTTTAAATTCATAGCCGTGATTCACGTAAATCGGAATGCCGAAGCCTTGGAGTTCCCAATTTGTCGGTACGTTTATATTGCTCCACGACGATGTGTTAAAATCTGCCGCTGTCACGTTATCCGGTAATTTTCCGTATTCATCGACGTAAAGGAATTTCCAGACGCCGTTAAGCGACCTGTAATAAGGACTTTGTTCATACTTTAGATTCAGCGCCGACCGCCTGTCGGAAAAACTCATAAATTCCGTACGCGGCTGTTCCCTGCGAACGGAAGTTACCTGGACGTCTTTCCAGTATGGAAGTTCCTGAGATTGAGATATTGCTTCATTGGCAATCAGCATTGTGATGATCAAATAAGTAATTGAATGTTTTTTCATATTATGTATAATTTTAATATATTAACTGTCGTACAAAATTAATGCATTTTTCGTATATTGAAATACTTTTCGAAAAAAAGAGTTACTTCTTTTTTTTGATACGAACAGTTTTCTTATAAATATTTTTACCTTTGTGCATATTATTTTTTTATGAATGATATTGATATATTTGAAAACAAGACGGTAGCATACTATACTCTGGGATGTAAACTGAATTTTGCCGAGACATCGACCATCAGTCGGGAATTGTCCTGTCTGGGTATTCGGAAGGCAAAAACGGGCGAAAAGGCGGATTACTGCCTTGTAAATACCTGTTCGGTAACGGAACTTGCCGACAAAAAGTGTCGCCGGATGATCCGTAGCATAAAGAAACAGCATCCGGATGCTTTCATGATTGTTACAGGGTGTTATGCACAGTTGAACCCTGCCGAGATATTCCGGATAGAGGGTGTAGATCTGGTGCTGGGTGTCGAAGAGAAGGGTGAAATATCAAAAATACTGCAAAACATTGCTCGCGGCGGGAAAACGGGAATAATTACTTCGCCGCAGAAAGAGGCGCGCCGTTTCGTGCCTTCGTGTTCGACGGACGACCGTACGCGCCGCTTCCTGAAAGTGCAGGACGGTTGCGACTATTGCTGTACTTACTGTACCATACCCTTTGCACGCGGCAGAAGCCGGAATGGAAAAATACGGGATTTGGCGGAACAGGCTGAAAATGCAGTTCGCAACGGCGGAAGGGAAATTGTCCTGACCGGAGTCAATATCGGCGATTTTGGCAAATCAACCGGCGAAAAGTTCATTGACTTGATCAGGGAACTGGATCGGACGACCGGCATTGACCGTTTCAGGATTTCATCCATCGAGCCTGAATTACTGACGGACGAAATCATTGCGTTCGTTGCCGAAAGCAAACATTTCATGCCGCATTTTCATATCCCGCTGCAAAGCGGAAGCGACGACGTGTTGCGACTTATGAACAGGCGATACGATACGGCGCTGTTTCGCAACAGGGTTGAAACCGTTAAAAGGCTTATGCCAGACGCCTTCATAGGCGTCGATGTCATTACGGGAATGAGAGGTGAAACGCCGGAATATTTTGCAGCCGGCAAACGCTTCATAGAAGAATTGACCGTATCGCAGTTGCATGTATTTAACTATTCGGAGCGGCCGGGTACAAAAGCGCTGAAAATCCATCCGCAGGTTTCTCACAGGGAACGCGGCGAGAGAAGCAGGCAACTGTTGAACCTGTCTGACGATAAACTGCATGATTTCTATGAAAGTCATACGGGAAAACGTGCGAAAGTATTGTTTGAACATGCACGGAAAGGAAATAAAATGTATGGTTTTACGGAGAATTACATAAAAACGGAAATACAGTACGATGCTGCTTTGTGCAACGTTATAAAAGATGTAAAACTGACCGGATGGAACGAGGATAAAACGGCGCTCACAGCAGAAATTATATTATGATTAACAAAATATTATACACGTTATTTTTCATTTGGATAAGGTTACACGCCTTGCTTCCGATGAGAACGCTGTATTTTTTGTCGGAATTGCTCTTTTTTTTGATTTACCGTATCGTGCGATACAGGGTTTCAGTGGTCAGGAAAAACATGAGAAACTCATTTCCGGAAAAAAACAAGTCGGAACTCAAAAAACTCGAACGCCGTTTCTACCGGCATTTTTCCGACTATATTGTCGAAAGTATCAAACTGGCCGGCATTTCGGAAAAAGAATTGCTCCAGAGAGCCCATATCACCAATCCCGAACTTGTGTTTGATCTCAAAGACAGGGGACATACCTGCATTATACTGCTGATGGGACATTATGGTAACTGGGAATGGTTTTCGGGCACAGCAGGACGGTTTAAAAATGCTTTTAAACTGAATTTCCTCTATAAACCACTCACAAATAAAGCCGTTGATCGTATTTTCCTGCACATGCGCACACGGTTTGCTTCTTTTTGTCTCAAGAAAAGCAGTGCGGCAAAAGAAATTATACGCATAAAGCGGAGCGGAGAGCCAAGCTTGATTATATTCATTGCCGACCAGATGCCCGGCAAAGCAAATTCGTACTACCGGACAACGTTTCTCCGGCAGGATACCGCGATGCTGACCGGCGCCGAACGAATCGCCTGTAAACTCGACCTTCCAATCGTTTTCTGCGACATGCGACAAATAAAACGCGGTTATTATGAAGTTGATTTCAGATTGATTGCGGAAAAACTTTCCGCAACGCAGGAATTTGAAATAACCGAAAAATTTGCACGCATGATGGAAAAAACTATCCTGCGCGACCCTGCGCTTTGGCTTTGGACACATAAACGCTGGAAACATAAATTCTCAAATCATACAACATGAAACTCTCGGTAGTAATATTAAACTGGAATGGAGAGAAATTGCTGGAAGAGTTCCTGCCTTCGGTGATAGCGAATACGCCGTCGAAGAGAGCAGAAATCATCGTTGCAGACAATTGTTCGACCGATAATTCCGTATCGCTGCTTAAAGAAAAATTTCCTGTGGTCAAACTAATGCTTTTTGACAAAAACTACGGTTTTGCCGAAGGATATAACAAGGCAATTGCGCTTGTTGATTCCCAATATGTGGTATTGCTCAACAGCGACGTGGAAGTAACGCCTCACTGGACAGATATGCCTTTGAGAATCCTCGACAGCGACCGCCAGATTGCAGCCGTTCAACCCAAACTGTTATCTCAGCGTAACAGGAAACATTTCGAATATGCCGGTGCAGCAGGCGGCTTCATGGATATGTATGGCTATCCGTTTTGCCGGGGACGAATAATTACGAAAATAGAACCGGACAACGGTCAATATGATACACAGACCGATGTTTTGTGGGCAACAGGAGCATGTTTGTTTATACGCACGGAGGTATATAAAAAGGAAGGCGGCCTCGACAGCAGTTTTTTTGCCCATCAGGAAGAAATCGACATGTGCTGGCGTTTGCGTGCAAGAGGCTACCGGATAGTTTATACTCCGCAATCGGTGGTCTATCACGTGGGAGGCGCAACGCTGAACGTGGAAAGTCCGCATAAAACGTATCTCAATTTCAGGAATAATCTCTTGATGCTGTATAAAAATCTCTCCGACGACGATTTGAAACATGTCATGAGAATCCGTTACCTCCTCGATTGCCTTGCTGCAATACGGTTTTTTATTACCGGACACCCAAAAAATGCAGCCGCCGTCTTCCGTGCAAGACAGGAATTTAAAAATCTGAAGAAAGACTGTTCGGAAGCAAGGAAAGCAAACCTTGCTAAAATCATTTGCCACTCCCTTCCCGAAATAATGCGGAAAAGCTTGATCATACAATTTTATATTAAAAGAAAAAGGAAATTTACGGAGATAAGTTTCTAACCTTTTGCGAGGCGCGCAAGCAATTCTCCCTTCCTGCAATACGCCGCCGGCATACATAAAAAAACAGGTGCGCCCAAGATACTGTCGCCTTTCGTGGCGAGGTATTGCTTTGAGCTACACCTGTCGGATTATTTATTCTGATTACTTAATTTCAAAATACAATAAACTTAAACACTTTCCTCTCGCCGTCTTTCTGTGCGGAGAGGATATAAACACCTCGATAGAGTTGAATCCGGCGACTTTCGTCGGGCAATACAACACGGAACAGATGCGTATGCTGTCCGCTCATGGACATTACGGTGCAGGTGTAACCGTCGAGATTCTCCATTCGAAGCATTCCATTTGCATACCAGACATTTGTCCGGGTATCGAAGACGTTTTCAACGCCTGTCGGCGACAGCGTTGTAAACGATACGTGCAAAACGCTGACGGTTTCCGCTACTCCGCTAATGTCACGAACGACGTCTATATCGACTTCGTACTGCGTCGAGGATTTCAACTCCTCGAATACGAGCCTGACGGAAGACGTCGAGCGCAGGCGTATTATGTCGATAATCGTGCCATCGGGACTCATCTTGCAGGCAACTACAGGCTGGCGAACGCCCTCTGATACTTCAAACAGATGCACAAGATAGTATGCCATCCCTGAAAATCGTGGAAACAAAAGCGTTGCTTTGTCCGTGCCTATGTCGGTTATTTCGGCTTCGGCAGGAACATCGCGAACGGTTATGTTACACGTTGCGAATGCGCCGCCCGCCAGCTGCGCCGTGATTATCGCATTGCCGCCGTCGAAGGCTATAACCGTACCGCTTGTCGTTACATCGGCAACTGCCGGATTGCTGCTCGACCACGTTACCACTTCGTCGGTGAAGGGCGAAACTGTTGCCGTGACTGACATGCGGTCGCCTTCGTTCATTACGAGCAGCGTATGATTCAGGCTCACGATGTATTCAACCTGTTTTTCGCGAACAGTTACCGTACATTCGTCCGACTTGCCCTTTACGAGGTCTTCTGCAATGATTTTCGTTGTTCCCGCTCCAAGTGCAACCACTTTTCCGGAGGCGCTTACTATTGCGACGTCTTCGTTCAGCGAACGCCATGTGACAGTGTAATGTTCGGGAACGGTAATGTTCAGCTGCGCTGTCTGTCCGACGTCCAGCGTCAGCGTTTGCTGCGTCAGTTCAAACGGATTCTCTGTTACGCCTTCCGCTTTTGTCGTAACGGTACACGTGGCCGTGATGCTGCCATCGACAGTGGCCGCAGTGATGGAGACCGTTGCGGGCGCGAGGTGCGCCGTAACGAGACCGTTCTGGTCAACCGAGGCTATAAGCGACTGGCTCGACGCCCACGTCAGCGTCTTGTTGTCCGCATTGTCCGGAGCGACGGTAGCGTTGAGTTGCAGCGTCTGCCCGACAGTCAGTTCGGCTGTCGTGCGGTCAAGCGTGACGCTTTCCACATGTACAACGATTGGCGAGGTCGATTGCGACGCTTCGACAGTGACGGGGATTTCTTTGGTGATCACATGCCCGTTGGAGTTGAACTTGAGCGTGAGCGTCGTCGTCTTGGGGGGCTGTCCGGGGAGAGGGATGGTCCGTGCGGCGACGACCACCGTGTCGCGCCAGATGAAGGCGTTTATCAGCGCCTTGTCGTAGCCGTCGAGTACGGTGGTTACGATCGACGCACGCATATTGTCCTCATCGGCCACCCGACTGATCAGGTCGAGGCTGTCCGTCGGATGCGCACCGCTCAGGGCGATGGTTTCCGGAAAAGCCACGTCGGTGAACTCCGGTTCGTGCGTATCGGGGAAGACCGGTATGGCGGGGAACCAGTAGTTCTTCTCCAGCGGATATTCGGCCAGGATGTTGCCGATGACGCCCTGTCCGTCGGCGCGGGGCTGGCCGCCGTTCGGATTGACGCGCAGG
Organism: Tannerella sp.; assembly: GCA_031278765.1. Lineage (GTDB taxonomy): Bacteria > Bacteroidota > Bacteroidia > Bacteroidales > Tannerellaceae > Tannerella. The sequence goes on from JAITJX010000097.1 coordinate 31,813, forward strand.
ATTTTCCAGTTGTTGCGGGCGTTGACGCAGCAGCCAATGTTGAAAGTGCCTGTGGTCACGACCATCTCGCCCGTCAGGTGGTCTATGGCGAACGAGGTGCCGTAGAGCGTCCACGACGGAGCGCCGGGCAGGAGAGGCATGTCCGAAAGGTCAAGCACGGTATCTACCCTGTTGGTCGCTATATTGTAGCGGGAGATACTCTGGTGACCGCTCTTCCAATAGATGACGTTTTCGTGCGCGCTGCCCTGGAAAGCGTCGGCCTGCCAAGCGCCATAAACGGAGCCGGGACCGGTGACGCCGCCAGGCAAGGCGACCATTTTCTGTTCCAGCGTCCAGGGGTCGAGGCGTATGAAGTAATTGGTCAATTCTCCATCGGTGAGCATATCGTCGTTGCCTTCTTCCATCGGGTTCCAGGCGTCTCCGCTTGGCACAGTGCCGCTTGTTCCCAGCCAGATGTAGCCGTCTTTCGACTGCGTCATGGCGATGTAGATGTAGTCTCTCAGGGTCATTTGCACCTGATGGGTCGTCGCGTCGATGATGTGTAGCAGCCCCTGCTGAAGGGCAAAGACGCGATTGCCTACGCGCTTCATGGTCGTCACCTGTTCGGTGCGGACGGAGCCGCTGCTCTGGAGGGCGGAAAGGTCCGTGCCCGGCAGCACTTTGACGATACGCGGGTCGACAGGTTTTGTCTCGTTGGGCCTATAGTCGCCTGGCACGTCGGGCAGTTCGTTAAGTTTGACCACGCGCAAGCCGTTGCTTGTGCCTACATAGCCCGTCTGCTCGTCTACGCCGAAGAAGAAAAGCCCCAGTCCTCCCGGCGCTAAAAAGCCCTTTTGGAGTTCCAGCGTGCGGGCGTCGGAGACGGCCAGCCGGAGTCCATCCTTGGAGACGATGTAGAACTTGCCGCCATAGATGGCGCCATACTGCGCCGGCGTGCCAAGCACAAGGGAGTTGGCGTGATAGAAGGCCTGGTAGTCGATGCGTCCGTCGTCGTAGTAAAGGAAGTTTACGGAGCCGCTGCGGTGTCCCCACCAGTCTTCGTTGACGATAAAGACGCCGTTGGCGTAGTAGTTGGGGCGGCTGACGGTGATGGTCGCCGAGTTGTTGGCCATCAATTTGCCGTCTTTGGCCTGCACCGTTACGGTGGTTGTGCCTTCGGAGAGACCTTTGAGCGTGACGCTGTCGCCATGCACAGTGATGGAGGCCACGGCGGAATTGGCGACGGTCCATTCCACTTCCTTCCAGTTGGCGTTGGCGGGGCGGACGGTAGCCCGCAGTCCGCGTTCGTAGCCGAAGGGGATGGACAGGTTGGGCAGCGTGATAGAGGAGACATGGACGTAAGGCTTGAGCGTTATCAGGTATTCCTTGACGAAAAGTTCCCCGTCTGCGCCGTTCTCTTTGGCTTTGACTGTTATGGTGATATTCGCATCTTCCGTAAGGTCTTCGGCGCGGAAGGAGGCGCTGAGTTTGTCGGTTTCGGAGGGAGTGACGACGAGGCGTGAATCGTCACATTCCCACGTCACCTCCTGCGTGGCGTTGCCGTCTTGGGAGAATACGGCGGCGGTGAAATACCAGGTGGTGTCGGTAAAGAGTATGCGGTCGTCGGGGAAATTCACCATGACGTCAGTCACGACTACTTCTCCACCGCCGTCGCCTTCATCGCCATACACGTCCTGCCATGCGCCGCTGTGCACAGGATTCCTATAGTCGACGTCGTTTCCGCTCAGGTCTTTTTCGGGGAAGGTCACGTCGGCCAGCGTTGCGATCGTACCTTGGGGATTGGCGGGCAGGCGGAGGTAGGCGGCGCCGTCGACCGTCACCTTGTAAATCCCTTCATCATAAGTCAGCGGCTCTTCCGTAGCGTCGAGGGCAATGATTGCGTCGGTCACCAACGGCTCCCATGCCGGCCCTCCGGAGAGGGGTTTCATGACGCCCTGAAAGACGTTGAAGCCCTTCGTTTGAATGTTATACAGGCTGACCGAAGGGACGGCGTCGGTCGCGTTCCTGTCCAGCAGCACGCAGTTGACGAAGGTGACAAACTTTTTAGTCTGATTATTGGTAACTTTTGATTTGACAAGCGACTGGCGGTTCGTAGCGTCGTTTACAAACGTGCAGGACGTAAAATAAACATTGGTGGTATAATTGGAGTTACTAGCTATAATATTGACCCACGGCGTCTCATCTCCATCCGTCAGAAATGCACAGCCATCAAGATATACTGTTTTTGTAGCGCTCGCAGTACATATTAAACTTGCACTTTGATAGGAGGCAGGTTTGAAGATACAGTTGATCACCCTGCAATCACTTTCGGAAACGATAAGCTGCATTTCAAAATGCACATTCTCTATTCGGAAAGAAGCGCTTCGTAACGTCATAGAGCTTGTGTAGTGCTGAACCGTTGAGATGCATTTGAGTGTAACGCCATTCCCAAGGATGGTTACAGACTTTGTAATAATTGGGGGTGTCTCCATTTCTGATACCTTTATCGTATCCACTTTTGTACGGTCGAAAGTCAGGACGTCGCCGTTCTGCAACTGTTGAATTTCATACAGCAGCGAGCCGGGCAGAGATTCATCAACCGTTTCTGTAGTTACTGTGCGGATGGTTTGGGCCTGTATCCCGACCGCAAAGAACAGGATGGCGCATAGCAGCGCCATCCTGTTGATAAATGTTATATTATTCATTCTTTCTTACCTGTTACATTTTGGGGACATGGAGCGCAGTAGCAGTCCATATATTTAAATGCGCCGTCGAAATAGTGTAATTCATACTGATAATCATATTGAGACGTTCCCTGAATACGGGGTCTGAATACAAATGCGTGTACCTGCCAGCGTTGCAGAGGCTCGTATGTGACGCCGTATTGAGCGGCTTCGGGATCCGGCAGATAGATATTCGGATTCGAACTCGGAACAGGCACGCGCCAGTTGTCCGCCCTGTAGTATCCCCAGAAGCCGTTCTTCATCCATCCTGACTGCCAGTGCATCAAAGCGGCCGGGCCGGGGTAAGCATCCAAATTCCAGAAGTCGAAATCTTCGGCCGATTGGCCGTATTCGGCTCCGAAGGGATGTACCAGGACGCCGGTTTGCTTGTAATCAGTTCTCGCCATATTGGTGCTGTTGTTGGCACTTAGAGGCACGGCTGTCTGCCCCTCGTCGCAATATTCATTGGGTTCGAAATAGGAGAACCACACACTGTCCGGAACATCATGCTGCGCATTGTAAATATCGAAGTCAAGATCCATGCGGTAACAGGCGGTTCCATAATCATACATATTCACTCCGAGTCCGCCGACCAGATGGCCTCCCGCTCCCGCGTATTGCAGGAGGGCGGAAAGCCGCATGTCGTTGACGACAACGGAGCGCAGCATGTCTATCCCATGGAGATTGGCATAGGTTGTGTCCGGCTCGCCGGTCACAGGATCAGCAAATATTGAATAGGCATTCCAGCGGTATCCCCATACATACATACTGTCGAGGCCACTCTTGCGGTCAGTGAATTTAATAATCAGGATAGCGGAATCCGTTGCATTCGGATCGAGTTTTGGCTGGTCTATCCAGCATTGCACATTTGCCGGATTGATCCAGGTGGTGTCTACTTGCCGGGTAGACACTGCTTTTCGTGTCGTTGTCGTGGCGTCCTCCTTGCCGCCGTCTTTATCGGTTAATAACTTGTGCAGATGTCCCTGCACCTTGACTGCTCTCTTTTGGGCGCTCAAGCCTTGTATGGCGAGCATCCCGGCGCTCAGTACGAGCGCGATGAAAAGTCTAACATGCTTTTTCATACTTGTTTTAATTAATTAATTGCCCCTCCGCGGGGCGGTTTTTATTTCTATATTAAATGTCAAAATATCATGTGTCGCGCTAACGTTAGCAGGGGTGTCGCGCTAACGTTAGCAGGGGTGTCGTGCTAACGTTAGCAGGGGTGTCGTGCTAACGTTAGCAGGGACGTCGCGCTAACGCTGGCGCGGTCAGTCTGCAGTGGCAGTATTTTATCCATTGTCTTCATCCGTTTCCTGCTATTATCTTGAATACTTTCCGTTCGCCATGTTTCTGCGCCACGAGGATGTAAAATCCCGGCGCAAAACGCCAGGGGAGGGTTTCATCCTGCGCGGCTATCCTGAAGGATGCGCAGGTATGACCGTTCGGGGTAACGACGACGCAGTGATGGGCTTCCAGTCCGAGCAGTCGCAGCGTATTTCCTGTAAAGAAGGCGCGGGCTTCCGGCTGGGATGTATGTTCGACCGGCGATTTGTTTGACACAGTGATATGGCATGAAGCGCTGTGTCCTCCATCGACTGTTATGGCGTTAATGACGGTAGTTCCGGCGGCAAAGGCTATCACTCTTCCGTTGACAGTAACTTCGGCGACACCGGCATTGGAAGATGTCCAGGTGATGTTTTTGTTTGCAGCATCCTGCGGGGTTACGGTGGCGGTAAGGTTCAGGCTTTCGCCCGTCTGCAGGTGGGCTTGCTCAGGAGTTAGCGTTATGCCGGTAACGGCGACCGGTTGAGGCGGCGGGGGTATTCGTACCGTGATTTGAGAGGAGGCAATGTAGTATCCATCGTTCGTGATGGCTTGTATGATGGCAACGCCTGTTTCGAGAGCAGTAACAAGTCCTGCGTTATTGACCGTGGCAACGGTAGAGGGGTTGCTTTTCCATGTGACAGTCTTTTGTGTGGCATTGTGTGGGATAACGGTGGCGGTCAGTGTGGTCGTTTCTCCCGGCTGTATTTCTGCCGAAGCAGGTTCCAGGAGTATGCCGGAAACGAATACGGGGACAGTGGCGTCGCGTCCGGTGAGGTGCAGGTCTTCTGCGCCGGATATTTCGGTGGAAGTTTCACCTAACCTTCCGCAGTATTGATTGACGCCTGTGTAGACCTTGACGAAGTCGATGTCGGGGAGGGAAACGTGTTTTCCTCCGGCGTCGACAGCCCATTCGATGTTGAATCCGGAGCGGTTGTCGTTGTTGAGGTGATTGTCGGCATATCCCCAATGGCAGGCGTATAACACGTAGTAGAGTCCCAATCCGCTTTCGTCGACATAATTATCGGGCAGTTTGGCGCCCTCGAAAGAGATCGTTTCGTCATTGACCCAGAGAGGATAGTAGGACTGGGGGTGATAGCTGTTTCGGTAGAGATAGCCGTTGCCATGCCCGTTGGTGGTCCACCGGATATAGGTACGGTCGTTGATAAAGGGATGCTCCGGGTCGGGATCGCGCGGTTTGTTTTCGTCGGGTTTGTAATAGGTGATACGGTAGTTGTAAATGGTCTGCGGGTGGTGGTATTCGCTGCCGGCGAGTTCATACCATGTGTCGTCGGGGAGTCCGTTGTCGTTATCGTCGCGCGCCACCATGACGATTCCCGGCTCGCAGCTTCCTCCTTCGCGCGAAGCTTCGTCATTGGGGTTGTCGTTGGCATAGAAAGCGTTTCCAAGTATGCGGAAGTCGTATTTTCCGGGTATGTTTTTAACGGGGTGGTCGAATCCGAAGACGATATAACCTCCAAAACCTCCGAGCGTGATCATGCCTTCGTTGTGGTGCGTTCCGGCGATATATTCTTCTGCCTTGCGGTTCATGTCTTGCTGTGTATCTCCCGGATCGTAGAAAGGTATTTCGTTGACAAACTGTCCCGGCGCCGGCATGTATTCATATACTTTATTGATGTATGGCGATTGCGGGTGCGCCATGCAGGCGAGCGAGAGCAATAACAGTGCGAAAAAATGTTTCATCGCGGATGCTTCTTTCTTAAAACTCTTCTCCTTTAATCTATTTTTCTTCATAACTATAAATTGATTTACACTATTCCTCTATCAGTAATACAAAGTGCGCCGGAGCATCGCCCGTGCGGACGTTCCACTTCTGGCGTCCGTCGCTTCCGAAACAGTAAAGCGTACCTGGGGAAACGTAGTTTTTGGCGTCGGTAAGATAAATATCCTTTGTCAAAGGATTCACCATGATCCCGTAGGGCACTCTGATGGCCTGTTCCGTTCCGTCGGTAATGAAGTTGCGGGTAAGAATCTCTTTTTTTGCAACATCGACAATGCCGTATGTAACGGTGTTTCCTGTGGTGATGTAACTCCATTCGACGCCGTAGAAGTAAAGTGAATCACCCTCCAGGTGAAAATTGGAAACGGCAACGTCGAGCGAATCGACCAGCTGGTCTGTGTTCATGTCAATCCAGTAAAGGCGCGAGGCCTGCGTATAGTAATCTCCCCGCGATGTTATCCATAAATTGTTGTAGCGGTCGGCGCGAAGGCGGTGCAGGTTTCGGGCGACATTAATGCGTCTGATTTCGATAAATGAAGAAATATCAATGACCGAAACCGTGTTTTCGTAGTTCGGAAACATGTATCCTCCCGAATTGGCAACGTAGATCTTATTGTCGACAATTTCCAGTTCATCGGGCTGAAAGCCGACCAGACAGCGGTCGATAACTTCCAGCGTCGCCGTATCCACTTTGGCTACGTATCCGGTTTGCCTGTACTCGGGGTCCAGTTCTACGGGTCCGGAATAGGAAGTAACGTAGGCATAAGCATCGTGGAAACGGATATAGCGGCAGTTGGGAATGTCGATTTGTCCCAGTCGGCAGGCGGTAGACTTGTCCATTACTTCCACTTTGTTCGAGCAATTGATAACGGCATAAAGTTTTGAGCCGTAAATTTTGATATCGTTGCCCACATCGCCGAGTTCTTTGGGAATGGCAGGGTTGGCGGCGCCGTAGATGTTGCGGTGATATTCGTCCGTGGCATAATCGTAGTAATCCAGCGTGGATTTATTACTGCCCATATTGCCTTCGTTTAAGAGATAAAAACCTTTTATTTGGGTAATATCGTCCTCCGGTGGCGTTGTGACGATTTCTGGCATGAAGATTTCCGCTTCGTCGCGACAAGATACGAAACAGAAGCAAATACTTGCAATCAATAGCGAGAGTTGTTTTTTTTTCATTGCGTTTTATTTTTTAATATCCAACTTAATTATTCAATGTAATAGATTCACGATAGTGGTTAGCAACAACCAAAACATGAAAATCCGTTTAAATTTTACAATTATAACAACGTTCAAAAATAATGTTTGGGATAAACGTAAACAGAAATTCAAAAAAAAATCCTGTCTTGTTTGTCTCAAGCTTTATTCCTCGAAAGCTTCAAACTTAAATATGATCTTGGCAGGTCTTCTGACTTGCTCTCGAACGAAACGCCTTCCCAATTTCTCAGTGACTTTAAGTATTGTTTCGCCGGTTTTTTAAAAAACAATCCGTAATTTAAAAAAGAGCTTACAGTAGCGGGTCTGTCCAGGATTTGCACCTGATTCCCTTTTCAATGCGTCTCCCGAATGGGAACAGCATCACCAAAATCGCAACAAAAGTAATGATTTTTTAAAAAAAAATCATACTTTATCACCCGACAGGCTGTATCTTTTTTATGAAATATTTGGAAATCATAAATTTTTCATGTATGTTTATCCCATGAAATGACTGCGATTATACACATTAAATAAGCAAAATAAACAAAATAATACCTCGGAAGAGTTAAAACCCACAATGTGGGTCGTCGTTCTCTTTACTATCTATGAGATAAGTCCCCAGTTGATTTTACGACGGAAAAGCATTGCAAGCCGCGACTGAAGGAGTTTATTCTCGGGTTTTTCCAGATCCGGATCTTCGTCAAGAACGCCTTGAGCAATGTTGCG
>JAITJX010000112.1 GCA_031278765.1 Tannerella sp.
GTTTGTCCAAAGATTATGAAAGGACGGTAGAGGCAAGCGTCGCTGTCGTTAATGTTGCTTTTATTATGCTGATGATCAATAGAATTATTTTTCAATGAAATTTAAACAGTTTCTTAATATCGTATTTTTTTACTTCTTGTGACTGTTTTTTTGAAAAAAAATCGCTTATTTTGCACAAAAAAATACAATCTTTGGATGAAATGAAAAAAGATAAAAGAAAATATTTACTGCTTTTCGGAATGATGACGGTTTTGTACTCGAATATTTTCGCACAAATCAGCGAAGGCGGCTTTCCGCCGAGTTTCTATTACGATCAGTCGTTGCGAAGTCGGAAATTAACGGAAGTACCAGTTGATTTCTATGTTGAAGACCTTCGCGAAACCGACAATTGGCGGGCACGCGAGGGCGTTCCGATGCCTGTTGCCAAACTGATTGAAGTTAATTATACGCCGGACAATTCGGGCGAATGGATAACGCTTCCCAATGGCGAGCGTGTCTGGCAACTGAAATTGAAAGCCGAAGGCGCAGTTGCTATTATGCTTTGTTACAATGATTTTTATATTCCGACCGATGGTAAATTGTTTATTTACAGCCCCGACAAATCACAGTTGCTTGGCGCATATACGAATAAGACAAATCCCTGCGGTGGACTTTTTGCTACGGAGTTTATTGGGGGACGGGAACTTGTACTTGAATATGTCGCATCGACCGAAAGCAATGAAAATCCTCGAATTATTATATCCGGGATAGGTTACGGATATAATGCTTCGGCATTGAGAGCTTTTTGTTCAATTGATTTACGAGCGACTTCCGGCTCGTGTGAAGTAAACGTCAATTGCGAAGAAAGCAGCGCATGGCAAAACGAAAAACGCGGCGTCTGTCATACCATTCAGAAAATAGGCTACGTGTTTTATATTTGTTCCGCCGTATTACTGAACAACACAGCAGAAGATTTTAAACCACTGATTCTCACGGCAAGACATTGCGCTTATGACGGTTCCAGACTTGCGAGCGTAGACGACATGAAACAATGGATGTTTTATTTTAATTACGAACGTGAAGGTTGTGAAAATAACACGCCCGCCATGCAAAAAAAAACCATGACAGGATGTTCGCTTGCCGCATACACGGAAACCGAAGGGCAATCCGACGGAATGTTATTGCTGCTCAACCAAATGATACCCGAAGAATACGACGTCTACTACAACGGCTGGGACCGTAGAGACGTTGCGCCCAATTCCGGCGTGTGCCTGCACCATCCCGAAGGCGATTATATGAAAATATCAACCTACGGACAACCGGCAACAATCACGACTTTTGAATCAGCCGAATTTAAAGGAGGCAAAGACATGCATTTGAACGTTACTTTCATGCAGACTGCAAACGGTTTCGGCATAACGGAAGCCGGTTCGTCCGGTTCGCCTTTGTTTAACGAAAATAAATTCGTTACAGGCACTCTTACCGGTGGAAATTCATCGTGCATATATACGAGAGGTCTTAATCTTTACGGAAGGCTTTACAGTCACTGGGGTAAATATAATGCAGATCCCTATTCGCAGATAGGTATGTGGCTTGATCCGCTTAACACGGGAGTAGAAACTTTTTCGGGCAGGTATTACAACGAGTTAAGGCCGGCTCCGACCGATCTGCAAGCCATGAACCAGGGGCAAGGCGTTTATCTTTTATGGAAAGCGCCGGTCGGAAATACAGGTGTCGAAAAATATAATATTTATCGTAACAATCAGAAAATTAACGAAACAACGCGCCTGGATTATCTTGACAAGGATGCTATTGACGGTGAAAATACATATTCGGTATGCGCCGTATATTCTTCCGGAGAGGAATCTACATCTTCCGGAGAGGAATCTACATTTATTACTGCTACCATTTCATTTGTCAAATATAAAACGCCAACCAACTTGCAAGCCGTCAGAACGACCCAGTCAAAAGTAAAAATCAGCTGGCAAGCTCCCATATATGAACAAACGATATATTGGGGATCGCTTAATAAGGCGAATAAAATAGGATTCGGCGGCAATATCTCGTTCTATTTCGGACAAAAATGGCAGAGCAGTGAACTGACAACCCTGAATTTGAACATTATTAAATCCATTCAGTTCGTTCCCGTCGAAGGAAATACCTATCAGATTTATATCATGCAGGGAGACAGGCAATATCGTCGGGAGATCGATAATTCAACGCTCAAATACGACGATTTGAACACGATCGATCTCAGCGATCCTTTCGTCATCGATGCTTCGGAAGATTTAATCATAGCGATTTACGTCTCTTTTGCAGGAACGGATACTCCTGCTTTTTGCGACTACGGTCCGGCAATCAACGGCAAGGGAAATATTTTTTCTCCAGACGGCATAACATGGTATAACCTCTACGACGAAAATGCACCCGGCGAGGATTTTAACTTCATTGTAGCGGCGGTGGTCTCCTCCGGAAAAGGAGTTATTTCGCCGCTTCGGTCGAACGGGCATGTCGAAAAAATCACCACCCCAAACAGCATTTTAAAACCGCGTTCGGTTCAAAAAGTACAATTGTCGGCAACTGTTGGTTCGCAAAACAGCGCCCCACCGACGTCATTCCCACAAATTACCGGATATAAGATCTACCGGATGGGATCATCTTATCTCACGGTTGATGCTACGGAAGATTCGTACATAGATATTACTTCGTCAAACCATTATATTTATGAAGTTTCGGCTTTTTACGGCGATATGGAAAGTCCGAAGAGTAATCAAGTGGGCATTTCTACCGTTGCCGTAGAAAATGTTGATGATTCGGTCGATATTCTTCCTTCTGCCTTTTCAAACAGTGTTCATTTCAAGGGACACGAGTATTCGTCACATGTGGATGTCATATCGGCAAACGGAAAAATATGTATAAGACTGAATAATGCATCTCAAACGATTAACACCTCAGCGCTTACGCCCGGAATATATTTCTTCCGCATCTATGGAGATAACAACAAGGTACTTAGAGTCGTAAAGACCGTGAAAGTGAATTAACAAATCAATTATTTTAGCGTCGTAATACCGGTATCGGAATGAAAAATGCGTAAAATATATTACTTTTGTCGCAAATATGCTGAAAAAATAATCGAAAATGAAATCGTACAGAAAAGAATTATGGTTTAATACTTCGCAACGGAGGCAGTTCATCAATATCACTCCGGAAGTGGAGCAATGTTTGCGTGAGAGTGGGATCCGCGAGGGTTTGTTGCTTTGCAATGCAATGCATATTACGGCAAGCGTGTTTATTAACGACGACGAAAGCGGGCTGCACCACGATTTTGAGGTATGGCTCGAAAAACTTGCTCCCGAAAAGCCCCACAGCCAGTATCATCACAATGGTTTTGAAGATAATGCCGATGCGCACATCAAACGTACGGTCATGGGCCGTGAAGTGGTGTGCGCCGTAACGGACGGCAAACTTGATTTCGGCCGCTGGGAACAGATTTTCTACGGTGAATTTGATGGTAAACGACACAAGCGTGTGCTGGTGAAAATTATCGGTGAATGATTTTTTCAGGCCGAAACTGAAACTTCAAAACCTGCACTTCGGACTTTTTCGGCAATTTTTTGCAACGACTCCATCGGAATTTTTTCGAGTGTTTTCACCGGCGTTTCGCGATTAATCGTGTAAATCATTACTTTTTGCGGATGGATGTGTTTCAATGCTTTTATCCAGCGTTCTACGTTTTCGCTGGTTGTGTTGTCAAAGGAAATGCCATTGTGCTCGCCTTTCAGAAAAATGGATTGAATCGTTAATTTCCCATTGAAAATACACAGTTGTTCGATGATTTTTTCTGCTGTGAAATCGTGGACAACAGGTTGGTCTATTATGTTAATCAATTCGTTTTCGGCTGCGTCGAGTTTCATTAGATTGTCGTCGATTTTCAACAGCGCTTCAACAACATCTTTTTTGTGAAGCATCGTAGAATTTGAAAGAACAGCAATCTTTGTCAAAGGAAACAATTCGTTTCTAATCTGAAGCGTATCATCTATTATACGGGCAAAATCGGGGTGCATGGCAGGTTCTCCGTTTCCTGAAAATGTGATTACATCGGGTTTTATGCCGTCTGTCTTCATTTTAACAAGCGCTTCTGCAAGCGCCTGTTTCACTTTTTCGCGAGATGGCGCATGAGTGTTCGTTCTTCGCTCTTCATTCAGCCCACATTCGCAATAAATACAGTTGAACGTACATCTTTTACCGTCCGCAGGCGACAGGTTTACTCCCAATGAGATGCCCAGACGCCTGCTGCGAATAGGTCCGTAAACGATTTTATCAAAAAGTATTGTTGCCATAAATCATCAAAATTTCCATCTTATTTGTGTAGATATATCTATTTTATCATTTCCTTCGATTTCTTCGAGACCTGTACCGATCACATCGCGGTCATAATAATGCGACCACGCGACTTTCAGGTTTAAATAAAAATTTCTCGAAAAATCATAACGAATGACGGATGAAAGTCTTATACCTTTTCCGTATAACGAGGGAATGTAAAAACTGTAAAGCAAATTTTTCTCGTAAGAATAAATTCTTGAATTGTAGTTGTCCGTATTGAAATAAGTCGCAGAAACATCTATTTTAAAAGGCTTTTCGGAGTTATTATACCCTCCATTTTGAGAAATCAACCAACCTTTATCTGCTGTTGTGCTGTTTTCATAAAAACTGTGCTCAAAAGTAGTACGCAAATTAAAATATTCGGACGATTTTTTTGAAATCTGCAATCTGAAACGGTACGTATCAGACTGTTCAATGATATTTTCATGGCCTTTCAACAAATTACTTTCTCTTGATCGAAAACGATAACGTGCCGAGACAATCGTGTTTTTGATTCCTTTATAATCGGCTTGCAACAAATATTCTTTGCCGTAAGAAGGCGCATCGACATTGAATTTAATCCACGGGAAACGATAAGAATCAGCATATCCCGTCAGTGCCCAGTACATTGTCGGCAGCCATTGAAAGCTCATATACACTCCTTCTTCGTTTTTGACAGTCGGGTTTTGAGAAAATGAAATGCCGTAAAGAGCATGATATTCACGACTGTAATTGCGATACAAAATGATTGCTTTAAAAACAGTTGATATGTTCCATTTCACTGCATTAAGAGTCGCCAAAGCGCCATTTTGAGAGACGGCCGTCTCGCCGAAAATGACGAATCGCCTGTTCCCAAACGTATAATCAATACTTGCATTTGTATTTCGTTTTCCTCTGAAATAGAAAAAATTGTAAGACTGAGGTTCCGGTTCGACCGACAGACCGCCGAAGGAATACGTCAATGCCGTAACTCCAACCGTCAACAAGGGAGAAACATATCGGATATTTCCTCCGAAAGTATGAATATCAATATTGTATCTTTTATCCATATCGCCGGCAGTACGGTGCATCCCGTCGGTTTTGAACGATGTAATATTCGTTTTCGAGACAGTTGCGTCCTTGTTACGGTAAGAATAAAAAGCGCTTATGTCAAATTTATCAAATGATACCGTAGAAGCAATTCCCCGAAAAAAATCATTTTCATTCGTGGAATAATGCCTCCTGAATCCGTAGTTTCTTTGTTCTGTCTGTGTCAAACTGCTGCTGCGAGAAGGGCGAAAATCGTTGCTTACAACCAAACCTTGCCCGAATGAAACCTTGTAATCACCTATTGCCAGGCTGTTTATCTTTCCCAGATTTTTCAAAAACAGATGTGCGGAATAAAAATCATATCCCTTGTGCGCCTTTTTCATAAACGATTCGCCGGCGTCTTTTTCTGCCGTAAACCCTGCCTGCAAGCGGTCTTCAAATGTACAGGAATATCTTAGCGAAGTGTAAAAAGGCTCGCCGACGTATTTTCTATTAGGATATTTCTGCAAAATGCTGTCGGGTATATCTTTATAACCCGCTTTTTGTTCAAGACTTTCGTCATAGCGCAGCATCAGTTCGTGTTTGCCATACCGGACAATATTTTTCAGATGCATCGGACGTTTGTCGTCTTTTTTGCCGACGTACAGGAAGGGGAGGATTAATTCTATTGTTTGCAAATCCAAAAAACCGATGTTTTTGAGTTCATAAATAGAGACGAATTGACCGTTCTTTTTCAAATAGTCAAGAATATGAAGTATTTGTATGTCGGAGATAAAAGGTATTTGTTTTAACTGTTCTGCCGTAACGGTATTCAGATTTATCGGATGTTCGGTCAGATACGACAAATCGTTATACAGATTTTCGACGGATTCGCTGTTTTCTTCTGATTCTTCCGCAAGTTCTTCCATATATTCCATCCATTTGTTTTCGTTCGGAACAAACTCCTGAGCGTATAATCCGGCAAATAGAAAGCATAATGATATTGATAACAGCCTCTTCAAGCAGGAATTATTTCGTTTTTTGCAACAGTGCGAATTATTCATGTCTTTTCCGGTTTTTTTAACTTAGAAAAAATAACCAATTCCTATTCCCATACTTGTGCCAAGAACGGAGTGATACAATATTCCCACATCTGCCTGAACAGAATATAATATTTTATATCCTACTCCCAGCGAGGGAGAAAAAGGGGCGGTATTTATTCCCGCCCGTATGCTGAAATCCTCAAAGATGGTATATTCTACGCCGAAAGTGCCCGTAATTTTATCTTCTTCATTGTGTTCCGCGCTTCCGGTTATTAACATGTCGCTGCTGACGGAACAGTTGAATCCCAACTGTATGGAGTAAGGCGCAATGTGTCTGTTATCAATATTCGCATCACCGATATGCACTGACGGCAGATGCAGCACGGACAATCCGAGCGATAAATTATCAACAAGCTGATACGTCAAGCCGATATCTGCCGAAACTCTTCCCGTGCTTTCCTGAAACAGTTCCGATTGCAGCAAGGTGTATTGAATGGCTATTCCCAGAGATAACTTGTCTGACAAAAGTTTGCCGAACGAAAGCCTGAACATACTTTCGCGGTATTCATCATATCCGAAAGAAGTAATATCAAGTCCGACAGGAAATATATTGTTTTGAAAGTAAAAACCGCCGCTTACGGTTGCTAACTCGCGTAAGGAGTAACGGTTATAATAATTTACAAATAATTTGTTTTTGTTTTGCAGCGCTAAAAGCGAGGGATTAAACAGGGGCGTTTCCATAACCCCGCCGCCGCCCATGCCAAGAGCGCGTAAGTCCGATATTCGCAAATTGTCTTTGGCGGCAACATTCGGAGCAATTTGCAACAATCCGGCAGCTATTAAAATTAATTTTTTCATAAACATATATTTTTTTTCACAAAGATAGTATAAAATTATTCAGAGCGCAAATTTACCGTTCGGTGAAAGGGTCTTTTACAGTGTTGTGAAAAGCCTTTGTCCTGCGGAGGCGTTTTTTTGTATTTCGAAGGGTTCCATGTTTGCAAAGCGGCCAATGTTACTTGCCTGAAGCGACATTGTGAATTTACAGATTCTCTTTCTTAAAATATTCCTCCATTAATCGAAATCACCTCTCCTGTTATATACGAGGCCTTGTCGGAAACAAGAAATCCTGTCAGAGAAGCCACCTCTTCGGGTCTTCCGAAGCGCCCTGCGGGGATGGTTTTCTTCAGTTCTTTTTCGTTCAGATCTTTTGTCATGTCGGTAGTGATAAATCCGGGAGCAATGGCATTTACCGTTATTTTTCTCGGCGCTATTTCTTGTGCAAGCGCTTTCGTGGCTGCGATAACGGCGGCTTTGGCTGCCGAATAGTTGGTTTGACCCGGCATGCCTTTCAATCCCGAAAGCGAGACTATATTGACAATTCGTCCGTAACGTTGTGTCAGCATATTTTTCAAAACCCTGCGCGTAACATAGAAAAAACCGTTCAGCGAAATATCCAGTACATCATGCCACTGTTCATCCTGCATGAAAATCATCAGCGCATCCCGACGAATACCAGCGTTATTAACCAAAACGCCGATATAATCATCGGGATGATTTTCGTCCCACTGTTCAAGCGTTTTATCAACGGCCTCCCTGTCAGCCACATCAAAGGGGAATAATTCTGCCTTGCCGCCTTTTTCTTCTATCAACTTTTTCGTTTCGAGCGCGGCAACCTCGTTGGAAGCATAATTTATTAATACGGGCAACCCGCTGCTTGCCAACTCTATACAAATAGCCTTGCCAATCCCTCGAGATCCTCCTGTTACCAATGCGTAAGTCATGTTTTTCTATTTTGCTATCAATAAAAAATAATTTTTCCTGCCTTTTTGAACAAGTAAATATTTGTTGTTCAAAAACGAATCCGCATTTATAACCGCATCAAATTCAGCGAGTCTTTCTTTATTCAAACTGACGCCTCCTCCTTGCACCAACTTTCGCATTTCGCCTTTTGAAGAGAAAACGGCAGTTTTTTCCGTCAATACATCTACGGCTTTTATACCGGCGCCTAGTTCGTCTCTTGAAATTTCAAATTGCGGAACGCCTTCAAATACGGACAATAATGTGTCTTCGTCCAATTTTTTCAGCACATCGGAAGTTGAATTTCCGAACAAAATATTCGAAGCCTCAACAGCGGCTTCATAATCTTCGGAGGAATGAACCATTGTCGTAATTTCCCGTGCAAGACGTTTTTGCAGCGGGCGCAAATGTGGCGTTTCTATCTGTTCCTTCTCTAACGTTCCGATTTCTTCCCGACTCAGGGATGTAAATATCCTGATATACTTCAAAGCGTCTTCATCGCTGACATTCAGCCAGAATTGATAAAATTTATAGGGTGAAGTATATCGTCTGTCCAGCCAGACGTTTCCTGCTTCTGTTTTTCCGAACTTACCGCCGTCTGCTTTTGTAATCAACGGACAAACAAGTGCAAAAGCTTCTGCTTCGGGACCTTCCACACGGCGAATCATTTCCGTTCCGGTCGTGATATTTCCCCACTGGTCAGAGCCGCCCATTTGCAGACGGCAACCTTCGTGCTGATACAGATACAGGAAATCGTAACCCTGAAGCAGCTGATATGAAAATTCGGTAAACGACATTCCCACACTTGAATCCGAACCGAGACGTTTTTTTACGGAATCTTTTGCCATCATATAATTCACTGTGATATGTTTACCGATGTCGCGGATGAAATTCAGGAACGAATAATCCTTCATCCAGTCATAATTGTTCACTAATTTCGCCGCGTTCGGCAGGTCGGCGTCAAAATCCAAAAATTTGGCAAGCTGTTTCTTGATATTTTCCTGATTATAACGAAGCGTCGTCTCGTCAAGCAGATTTCGTTCCGCCGATTTCATTGACGGGTCGCCAATCATACCGGTTGCTCCTCCGATAAGCGCTATCGGGCGATGTCCCGCACGCTGAAAGTGTTTTAACATCATTACACCTACGAGATGCCCGATATGAAGCGAATCTGCCGTAGGGTCGATACCCAAATATGCAGATGTCATCTCCTTTTGCAATTGTTCTTCCGTTCCCGGCATCATATCATGAATCATGCCTCTCCATTTCAATTCTTCAACAAAATTCATTGTATTAATTTTTAAAAGGGTGCAAAGTTAGCATTAAATTTTCATATATAGAAAATTTTTGCCGGGACTGATTACTTTTATTTTATTGTTCATCCCTGTTTGTACTTTGTCTTACATCATTGTTTTTGAAAAAGGAATATTAACACTACCATTTGCATTGATTACACTGGGAGGAACATTGTTTATTATTGTTATTCCCTGTATGCTTCTATAAATTTTGAAATTCATTTTTATTCGTTTGTAAAGCAATCGCTTACGGAATTATTTGCGACAATTTTCCATTTTTATTTGGCCACATTTAAACAATTGTTTAACTTTGCCGGAAAATATTATTCGTTATGCCGGAAATTCAGAACACAGACGTAAAGGAACGCATAC
>JAITJX010000137.1 GCA_031278765.1 Tannerella sp.
GGATATTAAACCTGTCTCTCGCATCAAACGATTTATTTTCAGATTTATATCTGTACCAGGCAAATGGGTGTATCGACACAGACAATGGATTTTACAACTTTATACTGACAGACCTTATGAGAAACTCGTAATTTAAAAGCGGTCATAAAAAGCGGCTTTTATAGACTCTCTCAGGGAATACTATGTCCTGTCTCGAAAATCTATGATAGAAAAACTCCTGTATATTAACGATTTACGTAATTGCCGCAAACATTCGGCAATTAACTGTGTAGGGTCTGAAAAATATCCTTCGCTGTTTCCAAAGTTTACGACCAGCTTTAGATGTTTTTTTTATCAGTGATTATGAATTTGCACTCCGGTTTTTGAAAAAATAGCATTATAAAGTTTTTCGTTTTTACAAATTTTTTCGTGCGGATTTAAGGAATATGTATAATCTCAATCATTTTATGGGACAAGCATACATGAAAAATTTATGATTTCCAAATACTTTATTTTATGACGTCAGCATACGGCACAAATCGAACAGGAGGAAAACGAAGCAGTTTTCTTTTCTTCCTGCTTTCATTCGTGTGACCTCTCACGCCACCGTACGTACCGCTCCGGTACACGGTGATATTCGATTTGCAGTCATCTGCAACACCTTTGCCTTCTTCATAATGGTTGGTCGTTACCTGCCCTCATAACGGACTTTCACCGCTTAGATATGGATAATGCATATCGTACAAAATAAAAACAGCCGTTCATAATAAACGGCTGTTTTCTATGCTCTTCCTCTTGGACTTGAACCAAGGACCCTCTGATTAACAGTCAGATGCTCTAACCGACTGAGCTAAGGAAGAATATTTTCTCTTAAAATTTCGGGGCAAAGATACGGCTATTTTCCAAATATGCAATATATTTGCAAAATTTTTTTTTAATATGAAAATAATAGGGATAGGAAATGCTTTGTTAGATGTATTGTTTCGTATGGAAAACGACGATACGCTTCATGTATTGGGATTACGGAAAGGCGCAATGGACATTATTGACGAGGCGAAAATGGCAGAAATACAAAATTTGGAGAAGTCGCTCAATTCTTCAAAAACTCCGGGAGGCAGTGTTTGCAATTCAATGCGTTCCCTGGCAAGGCTTGGAGCAAATGCAGGCTATATCGGTAAAATAGGTAATGACAAGTCGGGATCTGTTTATAGCGAAGAAATCGTGAAATCCGGAGTAACACCATTTTTAGTAAGGATGTCCGGCATGTCGGGATGCTCCACAATTTTGGTTTCTCCAGACGGCGAGCGTACTATGGCTACCTTCCTCGGTTTAGCCGCTACTTTATCGGAGGATGAAATTCCCGATGATGTACTGAAACAGTATGACTGCATTTATATAGAGGGTTATCTTATTTCAAACGACCATCTTTTTCTTCCGGTTTTGCGGCGTGCAAAAAATCTTGGTCTGAAAATTGCTCTTGATCTGTCGAATTTCAACATTGTAAACGGATTTAAGACATTACTTAAAAGCGTCATTCCGATCTATGTAGACATCTTGTTTTCAAACGAAAACGAAGCAGAGGCATATACGGGATTGCCTGCCGACAAAGCCATCGTTGAGATATTAAAAGAAGTAGAAATAGCTGTCGTAACGACAGGAAAACGAGGAGCATTGGCAGGAAATAAAGATATAATCGTCCACGAAGCAGCATTAAACGCCTTAGTACTGGATACGACAGGGGCAGGCGATAATTTTGCAGCAGGATTTCTTTACGGATATTCCAAAGGAGCTTTAATAAAACAATCTGCGCAAATCGGGACATTATTGGCAGGCAATGTTATTGAAGTAATGGGAGCGCAAATAGAAAACGAACGCTGGGAAGATATTAATCTTAAAGTTTGTGAAATATTACGGGAATAAGAGATTTATTGTGTACTTTTACGCCGTTTTTTTATAAAGATTTATTTATATGCAAAAATTAAAATTGGTTTTTCTTATGGTTTTCCTGTGCATCGGCTTTGCGTCCGGTCAGGAAAAAAACATACAAAATACAAACAACAAGGAAGACAGTAGCCGTTTTGAAGTCAGTAAACAGTTGGATATTTTTAATGCGCTTGTCAAGGAAATGGAGATGTATTATGTGGATACCATTGACATGCGGGCTATTATGCGCAGAGGAATAAACGCTATGTTAAGAGGATTGGACCCTTACACCGAATATATACCTGAAGACGAACTGGATGATTTGAAAATGATTACTACCGGCGAGTATGGCGGCATCGGCGCATTAATTCGCTATCGGAACGGCATTACTGTTGTTACGGAGCCTTTTGAAGGTATGCCGGCAGCGCTGGCAGGCATAAAAGCCGGCGACAGGATTCTTGCAATTGATGACAGAGACGCGACAGGAATAGCCGACAATAAAGTGAGCGAAATGCTTAAAGGATTGCCGAATACAAAATTGAAACTAAAGATTCAACGTCCTGACGAGAAAAAACCTCGCACTTTTGACATCATTCGCAAACAAATCATTTTAGACCAGGTTATTTATTACGGAGTTAAGAATGACAGCATTGGATACATTTACCTTCAAGGCTTTACGGATAAAAGCGCAGAGGAGGTAAAATCTGCGTTTGAGAATTTGAGAAAAAATCATAATATCAAGTCTTTGATACTTGATTTGCGCGACAATGGCGGCGGCGTACTCGAAGGAGCCGTTCAAACGGTAGGATTTTTCGTACCGAAAGGGACAAAAGTTATCTCAATAAGAGGTAAGGCAAGCCAGCTAGACCGTATATACCGTACCTATAACGAGCCTGTTGATACGACTATCCCAATAGCCGTGCTGATAAACGGTTCTTCGGCTTCGGCGTCCGAAATCGTGGCCGGAGCTTTACAAGACATGGACAGAGCTGTTTTAATAGGGCAACGGTCATATGGTAAAGGATTGGTTCAATCGCCAAGAAATCTGCCTTATGACGGCAAATTGAAAGTAACGATAAGCAAATACTTTATTCCAAGCGGTCGTTGCATACAACAGTTTGATTATACGCACCGTCATCCGGACGGCAGCGCGGCCGCAATTCCCGACAGTCTGACCTCCGTTTTCCACACAGCAAAAGGTCGTCCTGTACGTGATGGAGGAGGCGTTCGTCCTGATTTTGAAATTGATGAAAAGAAAATACCGGCAATGCTTTATTATCTTGATATGGATAAGGATTTTATTGTATTTGATTATGTAACCGATTGGGTGAAAAATCATAAGACCATAACCCTGCCCGATAATTTTGTATATTCGGACAAAGATTATGAAGATTTCAAGAAAGTTGCCGTTGAAAAAAAATTCGAGTATGACCGCCAAAGTGGAAAAGCGTTGAATGCATTAAAAGAAGTGGCTGAGTTTGAAGGATTTTTTGAAGAAGACGCAACGCTTTTTGCATCCCTCGAAGAAAAACTGAAGCCGGATCTTGCACGGGATTTGGAGAAATACAAGTCTGAAATTAAACAATATATAGCATCCGAAATTGTAAAGAGATATTATTATCGTAGCGGTGAATTGCAGTTTAATCTCAAAGACGACAAAACACTTGCAAAAGCATTGGAAGTGTTGGGTAATAAAGAACTGTACACAAAAACGTTGTCATCACCATAAAAAGAATGGAAGCAAGCGAGAGAATAACAATTTATTGTAAAAACAACAACATTTATAAAGAGATACAAACAGGTTCTTCCTTATTGGAAATTTATACGGCAATTGGTGCGCCGTTGAAGCAGAAATCTTTGTGCGCGAGAGTAAACAATCGTGTTGAAAGTCTTGATTTTCGTTGCTGGAAACCAAAGGAAATAGAATTCCTTGATTATTCCGAATTGTCGGGTTACAGAGTGTATATCAGGTCTGTATGTTTCATATTATCAAAAGCCGTAAATGACTTGTTTCCCGAAAAACAGTTCAACATCGAACACTCCGTATCAAAAGGATATTATTGTTCGTTTGCAAACGGAGAAAAAATTTCCGATAAAACTATAATACTGATAAAGAAAAGAATGAAGGAGATCATTGCCGCCAATATCCCCTTTGTATTGAAAAGAGCAAGGACGGTCGATGCCGTAAAACTGTTTCGTGAACGGGGAATGAACGACAAAGCGCTATTGCTCGAAACGGCAGGAATGTCCTATACTTCGTATTATGAACTTGACGGATATATCAACTATTTCTACGGACGTCTCACTCCCTCGGCCGGATACATCCACCTTTTTGATATTATCTCCTATTTCGACGGACTTTTATTAAGAGTTCCACAAACAGATAATTGCCTGGAACTTTGTCCACTGATTAAACAGGAAAAAATATTTGCCGCCTATAAACGCCACCTGAAGCTTCAACATGCAATAGGGATAAACAACGTAAGCGATTTGAATCTTGAAATACAAAAAGGGAATGCCCAGGAAGTTATAATGGTTTCGGAAGCAATGCAGGAAAAACATATCGCCGCAATTGCCAATAAAATCGCTGAAAACTATCGAAATAACGGTACACGTATCGTCTTGATTTCCGGCCCTTCTTCATCAGGAAAAACAACATTTTGCAAACGGCTTCAAATCCAGCTGATTACTAATTTGCTGCATCCGCTGGGCATTTCGCTTGACGATTATTATCTCGACAGAGAAAAAACGCCTCTTGATGAAAATGGAAAATACGATTTTGAATCCCTCTATGCTATCGACCTCCCTTATTTCAAAAAAGACCTGCTGCGATTGCTTGAGGAAGAGGAAGTCGCACAGCCGTCATTTAATTTCGAGACAGGTAAACGTGAATATCGCGGTCATAAACTCCGAATGAAACAAAATTCAATTTTGATTCTCGAAGGAATACATGCTCTCAATCCGGAATTGACGGACAACATACCCTATGAATGTCTTTTTAAAGTCTATGTATCTGCGCTTACAACCATTTCGCTTGACGGTCATAACTGGATTCCAACTGCCGACAACCGGCTCTTGAGGCGCATTGTACGCGATTATCAGTTTCGCGGATATTCAGCAAAACAAACTATTTCGATGTGGAAAAACGTCAGACGGGGCGAGGATAAATGGATTTTCCCGTATCAGGAAAATGCTGATGAAACATTCAACAGCGCAATGATTTACGAACTTGCGGCTTTGCGCAAATACGCAGAACCTGTTCTTAACGAAGTGTTTGAAAACGAAGACGAATTTACCGAAGCATATCGTCTGTTGAGATTTTTGAAGTATTTCAACTATATACGCGAAGAAGAATTGCCCGGCACATCGCTCTTGCGGGAATTTCTCGGAGGAGGCAAATTTAAATATTGATGCTCAATGGAAACGAATGCCTGCCACAAATTATCTTCCGGGACGGGCGCAACAATATTAACCGCTTTTTTTGAGACAGGATGAATAAACGATACGCTGCCGGCATGAAGACTTATGCCGCCATCATTATTAGAGCGTTTTGCTCCATATTTCAAATCGCCTTTGACCGGACAGCCGATTTTTGCAAGCTGACAGCGAATCTGATGATGACGACCGGTTCTCAAATCTATTTCAAGCAGAAAATATTTTTCCGAATGGCCTGTTAATTTGTAATGCAGTATCGCCTTTTTTGAATTTGGCTTTTCCTTATCGTAAGCGTAACTTTTATTTTGTTTTTCATTTTTGACAAGCCAGTGAATCAGTTCCCCTTCATTTTCAGCAGGTCTTTTTTCCACGATTGTCCAATATATTTTTTTTATTTCACCATTACGGAACATGTTGTTCAGACGTTCAAGCGCTTTGCCCGTCTTGGCAAAAATCACAATACCGCTTACAGGACGATCAATACGATGAGCAACGCCCAGGAATACATTGCCCTCTTTGTTATATTTCTCTTTCAGATACTCTCTTAATGTCTCCGAAAGCGCTTTGTCTCCCGTCTTGTCTCCCTGCACAATCTCATGACAGTTTTTATTTACCGCAATAAGGTGGTTATCTTCGTATATTATTTCCATAACTCAATATAATGCGCAAATATAACGCTTTTTTATTAACTAACCGAATTTCATTTGTTCCGTCCCAGGACAAACGCAAATTGACTTTAACGTTTTTTTCTGGAAATTCGTCCTTTTTCGGCGCAGTTGCCTGAAAAAGCCGGAAATCCATATACGAGATGATTTTTATCTCACATGAGACAATTGCCCTGTGTTCCGGATGCAATGCGCTGATTCAACATCTGAAGGCAACCTGGTTTTGTGAATACAGGAAGAAAAGTTTCCACAGGATTTTATCTTCCACGAAAGAGTTATCCTGGGGGAATAATTCTACATGATGGCAAAGCTCATATTTAAATCTTATGATCGGAGGCAAATCCGGCTGTTTCCTTTCCGCCCGGATGAGAGAAAAGTCTGATTTGGCGTGCTCATTACTCCATTAGTGAAAATTCATCATTCTATTGGCGAACTTCACTAATGGAGAAATGAATTTCACTAATGGAATAATAAGTTTCAGTAATAGAATAGTCTGAACCTCCAACGGCAAATATTATTTATGCAGTATAATAATAATGCATTAATATTCAACGGTATGGCGATTTTGATTTCTATTCCGCTTCAATTGGAAGACGCCTTTTCCGGCTATTTTAGCGGTATTTTCGCCTCCGTTTTGGACGTTACAGGCGTTGCGAAGGTAAATTTTCCCGACTTGCCGTAAGGCGAAATCCTTGCTTTTCGCTTAAATTGCCTATTTTTGTACTCGCAAGTCAATAAAAAATTGTAAAATTATTATGAACAGAAAAAAATCAATAGAGGCTTATCATGAAGCGGTAAAATATATTCCTGGGGGTGTAAACAGTCCGGTCCGGGCGTTGCGAAGCGTTGGAGAAAACCCTTTGTTCGTCAAGCAAGCCAAGGCAGCCCACCTGAGGGATGTTGATGGAAACAGATTTACCGATTTTTGTCTCTCATGGGGCGTTTTTATATTGGGACATGCCCATCCGCAGGTGAACAGGGCAGTACGGCAAGCCATTACACGAGGAACAAGCTTCGGCATCCCGTCATTGCAGGAAACTGAACTGGCGAAACAGGTTAACCGGCATTTCCCAGGCATGGAAAAAGTGCGTTTTGTCAATTCCGGCACCGAAGCCGTCATGAGCGCTATCCGGCTTGCCCGCGGGTTCACAGGGCGAAACATCATCATCAAATTCGACGGCTGCTACCACGGTCATGCCGACCATTTGCTCGTTTCGGCGGGTTCGGGCGTCGCCAGTCTGGGAAAATCATCATCGGCAGGCGTGCCTTCCGATTTTGTCGCCTGTACCGTAAGTCTTCCTTTTAACGACAAGGAAGCCGTCAGCAGGATATTCCGCGAAAAAAACGGGCAAATCGCTGCCGTGATCGTCGAGCCGGTAGCTGCCAATATGGGCGTTGTCCTGCCGGAAAACGATTTTCTCCTTCACCTGCGGAACATCACAACTCAACATCAATCTGTTCTTATTTTCGACGAAGTAATCACCGGTTTCAGGTTGTCTGCCGGCGGAGCGCAGCAAATGTTCCGGATTACTCCGGATCTTACTGCGGTCGGCAAAATTGTCGGGGGCGGTTTTCCGGCAGCCGCTTTCGGTGGACGGGCGAATATCATGACGCTCCTGGCTCCCGATGGACCGGTTTATCAGGCGGGAACACTTTCGGGAAACCCCATAGCCATGACCGCCGGAACAGAAACATTAAGGATATTGTCGGAAGAAGGATTTTACGAAAAGCTGGAGGCAAAGACAAACCCTTTCATTGCCGGACTGAAAGAAAGCGTCCGGGGTGAAAACATTACCTTGAATCACGCAGGAAGCATGTTCACACTGTTTTTTAATGTAGACAAAGTGCGCTCGTTTGAAGACGCCCATAAATCCGACAGGGAGCGTTTTGCCCGCTTTTTCAAGTATATGCTGGCGCATTGTTTTTATATTTCTCCCTCGCAGTTTGAAGCCGATTTTATTTCAATTGCACATACCGAGAGGGAACTGGAACGGTTTGTAAAAACGGTTGATAGATTTGTAAAAACCGGTTAAATATACTGTAATTCAAAAATTGGGGACAAGTCGTCCGCAATTTCATTTGTGCCTTCCTCGTACAAAGCGCCTTCCACCTTCAGCGGCAATCTGAAAGAAGCAGTGGTGGATACAGCAGTCTTGTAGTACGAGAAAGATTTTACGGAAAGGCGCTACGCGGAAGGATTTCCTGCCCTTTATCATTCGTTGCGCAAATTTATTCCCTGCTTTGCTCGCGACTTTTTTCGCCGAGATAGCCGCCATGATGACGTTTTGCATAGTCGGCACAAGTGAAACCTATTGTTTTCATGACACTAACCACAAGCATGTCGCCTATGACTGTCATTACCGTTGTTGAGGTTGTAGGCGTAAGTCCCAGAGGGCAAACTTCCTGCGGCGAACCTGTAAGCAGACAAACATCGGCCGATTTTGCAAGATTGCTTTCAGGGTCGGCAGTTATCACGATAAACTTCACATCGGGAACAAGTCCGCGCGCCAAATCGACAAGCTCAATCAATTCGCGTGTTTTACCGGAATTGGAAATAAGTAAAAGCAAATCATTTTCGCGCATGATTCCCAAATCTCCGTGTTGCGCTTCGCTCGGGTGAAGGAAAAAGGCAGGCGTACCCGTCGAACTGAATGTTGTTGCAATGTTCATCGCTATCTGACCCGCTTTTCCCATGCCGCTCGTTATAAGTTTACCCCCTTGGCTATGAACTCTCTTCAGTATCAATTCTACTGCTTTTTCATAAACGTCCGTAACAGGTATATTACGAACAGCATCAACTTCTCTATCCAATATTGATTTTAATTCTTCGTGTATCATTTGGCTATTTTCATTATAAAAATTGTGCAAAGATAGCATAAAATCCCCACTTACACACAAACGGATAAAAATTATCGGTTCTTCGAGCGAGCGCAGCGCTATCGAAAAAACATCCAAACCTGATTATTCTTATATTTGCAAGATATTA
>JAITJX010000173.1 GCA_031278765.1 Tannerella sp.
GAATTCTTCTATAAGTTTAATCGGAGGTATTTCGGAGAATTTCTGTTTGACAGGCTTATGATTGCTGCCGTATCATACAAAAATGTATTTAGGTGAAACAACGGATATACATTAATAAATATAATCAGTATAAAGCCTTCTAATTTACTCTATATACATGAATGTAAAATATTATTATATTCTCATTGCAATATTTGTATTGTTAGGAGAAGGATGCATGTCCAACGAGGTCGATGTGATATCGCTCGAAGAATATTCGCTTGTGTGGAGCGATGAGTTTAAATGGATGCCGGATTTCATCAGAGGATATGTAGATAAAGGAACTTATATTGAGTTCTTTAATAACTGGAAAGGGAATAAGGAAACCTGGCCATTCGATCATCCGTTTTATCTGAAGCTGAATCTGGCGTGGGGTGGTAGTTGGGGCGACATTCAGGGAGTAGATGAAAGTTGCCTTCCGGCTGTTTACGAGATAGACAATGTAAGAGTCTATCAAAAACAATAAAATAAATCCGTATTATCTCTGAAAATATGGCGACATCCGATTCTTTCATAGCCCCCTTTGCCTTTCCGCTTTATGTAATGTTGAAGCCGGCAGGTGCAGTCTGTAACCTCCGGTGTAAATATTGTTATTATTTGGAAAAAAAGAATTTGTATTCTCGTACCGGAAATTATCTCCTGAGCGATGAATTACTGGAACGGTTTATTCGGCAATACATCGAAGCGCAAACCATGAACGAAGTACTTTTCACGTGGCACGGTGGGGAGGCGTTGATGCGCAATGTCGGTTTTTACCAGAAAGCCATTGACTTGCAAAGAAGATACGGCAGAGGTCGGCGTATTGACAATGTGCTGCAAACTAACGGAACGCTACTTACCGACGAATGGTGTCGTTTTTTCAAGGAAAACAATTTCCTGATCGGCATATCCATAGATGGGCCACAGCATTGTCACGACGTATATCGGAAAGATCGCGAAGGGCGTCCTTCTTTTTACAAAGTAATGCAAGGTATTGCGTTGCTAAAGAAATACGGCGTGGAATTTAACATTATGGGCGTAGTCAACGATTACAATGCTGACTATCCGCTTGAATTTTACCGTTTTTTTAAGGAAATGGAATGTCATTACATACAGTTTTCACCCATTGTGGAAACTGTCAACGGAAAACTTGCACCATGGAATGTTACGGCCCAAAAATGGGGCGATTTCCTGATTGCCATTTTTGACGAATGGGTCAGACAGGACGTGGGCATTTATTATATTCAATATTTCGATTCAACTCTGGCAAACATGGTGGGCAAGAATCCCGGCATCTGTACGTTGGCCAGGACATGCGGACATGCGGGCGTTATGGAATTTAACGGCGATGTTTACAGCTGCGACCATTTCGTTTATCCAGAATATAAACTGGGCAATATCAACACCCATACGTTGGTCAAAATGATGTATTCGGAAAGTCAGTTGAAATTCGGTACGGACAAATATGATACTCTCCCACGGCAGTGCTTTGAATGTCCTTACCTGTCTCTGTGCTACGGCGAATGTCCCAAAAACCGGATTATCCAAACGGAACAGGGCGAACCGAGGCTGAATTATCTGTGTAAGGGATATTATGCATTTTTCGATTATGTAGCGCCTTATATGGATTTTATGAAGAACGAACTGTTGAACTGCCGTCCTCCGTCCAATATCATGCAGGCAATAAAAGAGCGACGACTTTGATGATTTTGTAAAAAATACCACGATTGTGGTATTTTGCACCAACGAAAAACACTTTACTTTTGTGCCCGTAATAAAAAAGTATGATAAAAACAACATTTTGCAAATTTTACGGGCGCGGCAAAGCTATCACCATTTCTGCGGCGGATAATAACGTTGTAACGGATTCGGAAATAAAGATTAACAATCTAAACGTAAGCATCGGCGGCAATCACATATTAAAAAATATAAACCTCGAAATACCGAACAACAAGATAACATGTATCATAGGGCCTTCGGGGTGTGGAAAATCAACACTGCTCAGGACAATTAACCGCTTGATTGACGACAACGAACAGGTTCGTATCGACGGGCAAATCCTGATCGGCGGCGAAGATGTCTACAATAAAAAGATGGAAGTAACGCATATCCGGAAAAAAATGGGATTGCTCTCCCAGCGTCCCACCCCTTTGCCGATGTCGATTTTCGACAACATCACTTTCGGATGTAAAATTCATGGCGTACGGAATAAAAAAAGACTGAAACAAATCGTGGAAGACAATTTGCGTGCTACAGGCCTTTGGGATGAGGTGAAAGACCGCCTGCAAGCACCCTCTTCGAGCTTGTCCATCGGGCAGCAGCAACGTTTGTGCCTTGCACGAGGATTGGCTATAGAACCACAATTCATTCTGGGCGACGAATCTACGTCGGCCTTAGATCCTGTTTCGAGCCGGCACATCGAAAACCTTTTTGTCAAACTTAAAGAAAAATACGGCATTGTGCTTGTTACACATACTTTGCGGCAAGCCCTGCGCATTGCTGACCATGTAATTTTCATTTATCTGGGTGAAGTCATCGAAAGCGGTCCCGCAAAAGATTTGCTGCATCAACCCAAACACGAACTGACGAAACAGTACTTGTCGGGCGTTTTTAGTTAAAAAAATAACCATATTGTATAATATATAATGTATAGTTTACCGGAAACATTAAACGAAGATATAAGTCGTCTGGCGACCCTGGCAAAAGATTATCAGGATAAGAAAATCGAAGCCGTACACTTCAAGGTGTTTCGCGTGCCGATGGGCATCTATGAACAGCGGAAAAACGAAGTCTATATGGTACGGATACGGGCTACTGGAGGCGTCATCTATCCCGAACAATTATTGAAAATTATAGAGATAGCCGGCCGATATCGGTCGGACTTGTTGCACATTACCACGCGGCAGGAAATTCAAATACAGAACCTGGAACTGAATAATGTTGAGCCGGTTTTGCAGGAGCTGCGACGAATTGGACTAAGCACAAAAGGCGGCGGCGGCAATACCGTCCGTAACATCATGGTATCGGAAGGGAGCGAAATCGCTTCCGGAGAAGTTTTCGACACAACCCCTTATGCCATGGCGTTAACTACCAAACTGATTGCCGAACCGGACTCCTTTCTGCTTCCTCGCAAAATGAAAATCGCTTTTTCCTCCGGCGATACGCAAACAGGTTATGCCGCCATCAATGACATCGGTTTTGTAGCAAAAATCCGGAATGGCGAGCGGGGATTTCAAGTATATGCGGGAGGGGGAGGAGGATCGAAATCGACAGTGGGATGGATTTTATTCGATTTTATTCCCGCAAACAAATTTTTTGTCGTAACCGAAGCGCTGAAAAAATTTTTCTCCGAGCACGGTAATCGGAAAAACAAACACAAAGCGCGTATGCGTTACATCTTTTATAAACTGGGCGAGGCTGAAGCCATCCGTCTGATCAGGGAATACTGTGATGCTGTCGGGAAAACAACACCTTTATGCATATTGCCTGCCGCCGAAGAGCAGCGAGTGCCGTTCGACTGTGCGGAGACTTCTGTTACGCTCGACGAGAATTATGAACTGTGGAAAAAAAGATACGTCCTCGCACAGAAACAGGAAGGATATTACAGCATCCTGGTTCCACTGCTGCTTGGAAATCTGCGGCTCAACGATAAAGGACCACACTCCGGTATACGGCGTCTGCTGACGTTTATTGCACAATTTGGAGAACATACCGTCCGTTTTACCAATTCGCAAAGCATACGGCTACGCAACATTCCGTCGGTTGCCTTACAGGAGTTGTATGGAATATTGAAAGGAATGATACCTGACTGTCATGCTCCGGTGCTGACAAATCAAATCATTGCCTGTACCGGCGCTGACACTTGCCGTTTGGGAATCGGACTTTCCAAAGGATTAGCGACGGCTATCCGCAGGGAACTGTTACGAAGCAAACTCAATTTGGACAAACTGGCGACGGCAAAAATTCACATATCCGGCTGTCCTAATTCCTGCGGACAACAGATTTGGGCTGACATCGGTTTCTCGGGGAAAATACTTCGCAACGAACGCATTTATCCAGGCTATCAAGTGTATCTGGCAGCGCGGAGAGATGTGAAGCCACGTCTGGCTGAGCCGGTCGGTAACATTAGCGCAAGAGACATTCCTGCTTTTGTATGCCGCTTGTTGACAGCATACCTCAATAGCGCGACGGTTTATCCTTCGCTGACGGCTTTTCTCGAAACCGCAGGCAAGACGAAAGCCGCCAAACTGCTGGAAGAATATAGGGATGTACCCTCATTCGAAGAAGACAAAAACTACTATTACGACTGGGAGGCAGATACGCTGTTCAGTATCGTCGACCGGGGCGCGGCGGAATGTTCCGCCGGATTGTTCGACATGATTGACGTAGACCAAAACAGCATCAATGCAAATATAACTGCGCTAGAAACCGAAATGGACAACCAAAGGACGAATCGCCTGTTGTATGAAATACTGTTTGCATCGTCGCGCATGTTGCTGGTTACGCGTGGAGCCGAACCGAAAACGACCAGCGACGTCTTCAACCTCTTTATTGGCAATTTTATTGAATTTGGCATTGTCGATGGCTGTTTCCGCGATATTGTTTCTCTCGCTCGTGACAATCAGGAATATGATTTCAGCAAACGACGGGAAGAAATTTTCGCTCTGGCGAGTGCTGTTACCGAACTGTATAAAAATATGGATGATTCCCTGCAATTCAAAAATGCGAACATTCATAAACCCGAAACGGAAACGCCGAAACAACCCGATGCTGATCGGAAATTCGGCGACTTGCGCGGAGTAGCCTGTCCGATGAATTTTGTAAAGACAAAAATCCTGCTCTCGACCATGCAATCGGAGAAAGAACTGGAAATATGGCTGGACGACGGGCTACCGATAGCCAATGTGCCAGGCTCCGTTCGCAACGAAGGACACGAAATATTGGAGCAGACACAAATCGGGAACCATTGGAAAGTAGTCATCAGGAAAAAATAAAACAAAAATGAACAGATTTTACATTACAGGTTTTACGCATCATACAACTCCGGCAGACGCCGACCCGATATCGCATGATTTTAGCCCGAAAAGGGGTGTAACATATCCAACGTTAGATGCGCTTCAAGTGTCAAATCATCAAATCGTCAAATCCGAAGGCATCCGTTTCATTTCGTGGACGAGAAAACATGTCTGTATTCTGTTGGCAGGCGTCATGTTGTGCACCTCATGTGCAGGCCGGACAAAAAAGGATGTGGACGCAGCTGCAGGCGGCGGTCTGTCAGGCAACATCCAAATCTCCGGCGCTTTTGCGCTATACCCGATGGCCGTGAAATGGGCGGAAGAATTTCGGAAAATTCATCCGGCGGTAAAAATAGACATATCCGGCGGAGGAGCGGGAAAAGGAATGACAGACGTACTGGCCGGCGTAGTGGATATAGGTATGGTATCAAGAGAAATATATGTGCAGGAATCGGAAAAAGGCGCATTACCGTTTGCCGTTGTTAAAGACGCCGTTATCCCGACCATTCATGCCGACAATCCCGAACGGGCAATCATCAATAAAACAGGATTAAAACGCGAAATTGCCGCAAAACTGTGGAATCGGGAATTAAAAACGTGGGGTGAAATACTCGGAACATCGTCTGTCGTGCCCGTACACGTATATACACGTTCCGACGCTTGCGGCGCAGGAGAGACATTTGCTGCATGGTTTGGGAAAAAACAGGAAAACCTGAAAGCAACCGCCGTTTTCGGCGACCCCGGTGTGGCAGCCGCCGTACAAAAAGACCGTGTAGCTATCGGATACAACAACATCGCTTATACTTACGACCAAAATACAGGAAAACCGTATGAGAGCATGGCAGTTATTCCGATAGATGTAAACGATAACGGAACGATAGAACCGGATGAAGATTTCTACCAAACCTCCGGAACACTGATAAAAGCCATTAATGAAAATCGTTATCCCTCGCCGCCTGCCCGCGACTTGTATCTGGTAACCAAAGGAAAGCCGGCCAAACCCGAAGTGATCGCACTCCTCGAATATATACTTTCCCAAGGACAGCAATATGCCGAAGAATCCGGTTACATTGGCTTGTCGGAAGACAGGCTGGCAAAGGAAACGGCCAAATTGAAATAAGCGAGAAAAATGCATATATCTTTACTGAAAAAACGAATACTTAAGGACAAGATTGCCGGTCGCATGATGCTTTGCCTGACGGTAATTTCAATGCTTCTGCTCCTGGCGATGGGAGGCGGGCTATACTGGAAGTCGAGAAGTATTCTGCAAGAAAATGCCGCCTGGGATTTGCTGACAAGTTCGGCATGGAATCCTTTATCGGGAGAATTCGGCTTCTTGCCCTTCATACTCGGTTCGATTTATGTAACGGCTCTGTCGGTGGTCATAGCCTTGCCGATTGCCTTGCTGAACGCTTTGTTTTTGACGGAAAATGCCCGCCCGTGGATAAAAAAAGCCGTCTTTCCGGTGTTGGACATCTTGGCTGGGATTCCTTCTGTCGTGTATGGCTTATGGGGAACGCTTATCATTGTCCCTTGGATAGCCGACACCTTAGGCCCCCGTTTTGTGGATTACACAAGCGGTTATACTTTGCTGGCGGGTGGCATCGTGCTTAGCGTGATGATCCTCCCGTTACTCGTCAGTCTCTTTATAGAGATTTTCTCCACTGTGCCGAAAGAATTTAGGGAAGCTTCCGCCTCGCTCGGAGCAACACGATGGCAAACCTCCCGCCTGATTGTTGTCAGAAAAGCCTTGCCGGGTATCATCGCAGCAGTCGTACTTGCAATATCGAAAGCCTTCGGAGAAACACTGGCTGTGTTGATGGTTTGCGGAAATATGGTACAAATACCCCGTTCGGTATTCGACAGCGCATATCCTCTGCCGGCATTGATTGCAAATAATTACGGCGAAATGCTCTCATTACCCATGTATGAATCGGCATTGATGTTTGCAGCCTTGACGATGTTTGCAATCATATTCATCTTTAATGCCGTATCGCGTATTGTACTGCAAAATGTAGAAAAAAGATTCGGAATATGAAATTCAAATATATCGAAGAAAAAATATTTAACCTCTTGATGATAATCGCCACGAGCATTGTCTTCGGCTTTTTCGCCTCCATCATCTGGACAATTGCCGAAACCGGTTTTCCGTCCCTGACGTGGGAAATGATCACTCAATTGCCAGGCGGCGGGTTTTATCTGGGGAAAGAAGGCGGCATCCTCAATGCCATTGCCGGCTCTCTGATGATCGTTTCTGCTTCGATCGTACTGGGGTTGATCGTCAGTATTCCGGTAGTTTTTTACCTTAATGTCTATCTGAAGAAGAAATCCCGACTGGCATACCTGACGCGGCTCTCGTTCGATGTGATGTTCGGGATTCCCTCCATTGTTTACGGTGCATTTGCGTTTAGCATCATGATATTTTTCGGATTAAAAACCTCGTTGCTCGGCGGAATTATTGTGATTACCCTGTTGATTATTCCGATTTTCGTACGCTCAATGGATGAAGTTGCCCGCTCCATTCCCAAAGATTTGACGGAAGCTTCATATTCGCTGGGCGCTACCCGATGGGAGACCTGCATGGTAGCGCTTCGGCAGATAGCGCCCGGCATCGCAACGGCAACGCTGCTTTCTATAGGACGCGCTATCGGCGATGCGGCCGGAGTGCTTTTCACAGCAGGATTTACCGACAATATACCGGCTGCGCTGAACGAGCCTGCGGCCACATTGCCGCTGTCGGTTTTCTTCCAGTTAAGCAGTCCCATTCTACAAGTCAGAGAACGGGCATACGCCGCCGCACTGTTATTGACCATCATCGTCCTTGTATTAAGCATCACCGGACGAATCATTACAAACCGTTTTTCAAAACACAACATCAAATAGAGATTATGAACAAACCCTTACGAGTAATAGCCCGATACAGCGCACTTTCGCTTGCGCAGGTAAAAGAAGTTTTTTCTTTTCTGCCGGAGGTTGCGTATCAATTGACAAGTGTGGCCTCTTTCGGCGATAAAAACAAGCATATCTCGCTTATGGATAATATCGACAGCGACTTTTTTACGCGGGAACAAGACGATGCCGTCCTGCATAACAATGCCGATGTCGCCGTTCATTCGGCAAAAGATTTACCCTTTCCCTTAACCGACGGACTTGAATTGTTTGCCCTGTTTGCAGCCGAAGATAAAACCGACGCACTGGTTTGCCGCAATCGATTCTCGCTTTCTCAATTGCCTGCCGGAGCAAGGGTTGGGACAAGCTCTGCCGTCCGCAAATCGGAATTGCTTCAACTGAGACCCGATGTGACGGTGGTAAGTATTCGGGGAACGATAGAAGAACGGATAGCGCAAGTCGATACAGGTTCTATAGACGCCTTGATTGTAGCCGCGTGCGCGCTGAAACGACTGGGCTTGGGAGGACGCATTGCCGAGATATTGCCTTTCAAAACCCATCCCCTGCAAGGTCATCTGGCGGTAACGGGAAGAAAAGACGAGAAGGAACTGAAAGCGATTTTTTCACCTTTTGACGTGCGGAACACTTATGGCAAAGTAACCTTGGTCGGTTTCGGACCCGGTAATCCGGATTTATTGACCATCGGTGGCGACAAAGTCATGGAAAAAGCGGATATTATCTTTTACGACGATTTGATTGACAAAGATTTTTTGAACAAATACAGCGCAGAAAAAATATACGTCGGCAAGCGGAAAGGCGAACACAGCCATTCGCAGGATGCTATCAACGAAATGCTTTACCTCTCGGCAATCAGCGGGAAAAACACAGTCCGCCTCAAAGGCGGAGACCCGATGCTCTTTGCACGCGGACGCGAAGAGATGGATTTTCTCCGAAGCCGACAGGTTGAAACAGCCGTTATTCCCGGTATTTCTTCATCTATTGCTCTGGCTGCTTATACACATATACCGCTTACACACAGAGGCGTGTCGTCGTCGGTAGCTTTCGTTACCGGTCATTCGGCCAATCCAGCGCCAAGTCCCAATACGGATACGGTCGTATATTACATGGGTGGCGCCAACATTGCCGCCATCGCCCACAGAATGATTGCCGACGGAAGAAATGCAGATACGCCGGTTGCACTGGTATATAATGTATCCTTGCCCGACCAGAGGACGTATTTCTCGTCGTTGAAAGAACTGCAATTTTCCGTCGTCAGGTATCCGACGCCGATTTTGATTGTCGCAGGGGAAACAGTGGCGCTCGAATGTCGGAATACGAATGCAAAGGTATTGATAACGGGTACTACATCGGAAGAATATGCCGCGTGCGGTCATATTGTGCATACGCCTCTGATTAAGATACAAAAAAACGGGAAAACAGCGATTAAAAACATTTTGGCCGGAAGTGCAAACACATTCGACTGGATTGTCTTCACCAGTCGTTACGGCGTGCGCTGTTTCTTCGAACTGCTCAATGAAATCAAATCGGATATCCGGCGCTGGACAAACATCCGTATAGCTTCCACAGGCAAAACGACGACCGCCGAATTAAACAACTTCCACATATATCCCGATATGGAATCCGCCACCGAATCGGCAGAAGGCATAACGGAATATTTCAGAGAAAACGGACTGACCGATAAAAATATCCTGTTAGCCCGATCCGATAAAGGATTAAAATATCTGTCCCGAACACTGGAGGCGCTCGGAAACAAAGTTACGGATATGCCTGTTTATACGAATACCGTGAACGCCGAAGCGGATAAAGTCGATTTGTCGCACTTCGATAAAATCATTTTTACATCCCCCTCGTGCGTGGATGCATTCGTTCAACTCTACGGGACGCTTCCACAGGGGATACAATTAACAGCAAAAGGAAAAACAACTGCAAACAGATTAAAAACTTATATCGAATGAAACGTTTTAGAACATACAGGACATCACAGGAAGTACGCGACCGCTACGCCGATGTACATATCGCGCCGGAAGATTTTATTTATCCTTATTTTGTTGTCGATGGCAACGAGATAAAACAGGAAATACCTTCCATGAAGGGCGTTTACCGCTTTTCCGTCGACGAATTGTTGAATGACATTGCCGATTTATCAACTGCCAATATCGACAAAGTATTGCTTTTCGGCGTGCTCGACGATGCGGAAAAAGACGAGCGTGGCAGCCGGGGATATGCGCCGGACAATATCATCAGCCGCGCGGTAAAAGCCCTCAAAGCGCAATTCCCGCAAATCATTGTGTTTACCGACGTATGCCTGTGCGAATATACGTCGCACGGACATTGCGGATTGCTGCACAACCGCGATGTAGACAACGACGCAACACTGCCGTTGCTCGCTGAAATGGCTTGTCAGCATGCCCTTGCAGGCGCCGATTTTGTTGCGCCTTCCGCTATGATGGACGGACAGGTAGACGCCATACGCCGGCGATTAAACAATGACGGACTGCATACGCGGATATTGGCTTATTCCGCCAAATACGCATCGGCTTTTTACGGACCGTTCCGCGATGCAGCCGCCTCTACACCTGCCTTCGGCGACCGGAAAACATACCAGATGGACTTTCGCACAAGAAATCAGGGAACGGAAGAAATCGCCGCCGATATAGACGAAGGCGCAGACTGGATTATGGTCAAACCTGCCATGCCGTACCTCGACATCATTTGGAGGGCTTCGCAACTGTTTCCGAACAACACCCTGACGGCTTATCAGGTATCAGGCGAATATTCGATGCTGAAAAACGGAGCCGCGCAAGGTTTCTTCGATGAAAAACGCATCTTTTTCGAAAGCCTCACTGCCATCAAACGGGCAGGCGCCGATCACATCATATCCTATTATGCAAGAGATTTCGTCAGAAACTTTCTTTAAATATATCATACGGTTATTATGAGCGACAGATTGACACATTTAAAAGAACTGGAATCGGAATCCATATACGTCATTCGCGAAGTGGCGGCGCAGTTTGAAAAGCCCGTTCTGCTGTTTTCGGGCGGAAAAGACTCCATCGTGATGGCGCACCTGGCCTGCAAAGCCTTCTATCCCGCATGCATCCCTTTCCCGTTTCTGCATATCGACACGGGACATAATTTTGAAGAGACATTGACGTATCGCGATGCATTGATTCAACGTCTGGGAGTGAAACTCACAGTCGCCTACGTACAGGAATCCATCGATACAGGGCGCGTCGCAGAAGAAACCGGATACAACGCAAGCCGCAACAAACTGCAAACCGTCACCCTGCTCGATGCTATCGAAAAATATAAATTCGACGCTGCACTTGGAGGCGCACGGAGAGACGAAGAAAAAGCGCGGGCAAAGGAACGTTTCTTCTCACACCGCGACGATTTCGGACAGTGGGACCCCAAAAACCAGCGACCCGAATTGTGGTACATCTTCAACGGAAAGAAACATACGGGTGAACACTTCCGCGTCTTCCCCCTCAGCAACTGGACGGAAATGGATGTCTGGCAATATATTTTGCAGGAAAACATCGAATTGCCGAGCCTTTATTATACGCACGAGCGGGATGTGTTTGAACGAAACGGCGCATGGCTCGCATATTATCCTTTCATGCAACTGAAACCAGGCGAAAAAACAGTACGTAAACATGTACGCTGCCGTACTATCGGAGACATTACATGTACAGGGCTGACGCTTTCGGAAGCAAACACTACCGAAGATATCGTCGGCGAAATAGCCGCCTCCCGAATCACCGAGCGCGGCGGACGCTCAGACGACAAACGCTCGGAAGCCGCAATGGAAGATCGCAAAAAAGAAGGATATTTTTGAATGATGACGCCGTACGGCAAAGATGCGTAACAAGAATCACTCGAATCTTTCTCGCCGACGGCTTCGGGCAGAGGGGCAGAAAGGAGGCATTAGCGTCTTGGAGTAAAAAAACTATAGTATAAACAACTGATATAAATTATTAATTAAAAATTATACATGAATGCATATCTGGATATGGATTTACTGCGGTTTACGACGGCAGGCAGTGTAGACGACGGGAAAAGCACCCTTATCGGACGATTGCTCTACGACAGCAAATCAATTTTTGAAGACCAGCTGGAAGCCGTTAGGGCAGCGAGCGAACGGCTGGGAAACGACGAGGTCAATCTGGCTTTGCTTACGGACGGACTGCGCGCCGAACGCGAACAGGGTATTACCATTGATGTGGCTTACCGCTATTTTGCCACGCCCAAACGCAAGTTTATCATTGCCGACACACCGGGACACATTGAATATACCCGCAATATGGTAACCGGAGCTTCGACCGCCGACGCCGCCGTCATTCTGGTAGACGCCCGCAACGGCATTATTGAACAAACCAAACGACATTCCTGCATCGCATCGCTGCTGGGACTGAACAGTGTGATCGTGACGGTCAACAAGATGGATCTGGTGAACTTTTCGCAGGAAATATTCGACGGAATAAAAACGGAATACGAAAGAATAGCCGAAATCCTGTACCTGAAAAACGTACATTATATCCCCATATCCGCATGGCACGGCGATAATGTGGTAAACAAATCAGATAAAACACCCTGGTACAATGGCAAAACATTGCTGCATCTGCTCGAAACCCTCCCCGTCAAAGAAGGACTCGACAAACTGCCGCCACGTTTCCCCATACAGTACGTTATTCGTCCGCAAAACGACAAATTCCATGACTACAGGGCGTATGCCGGACGTTTGGCTAGCGGATGCTTTAAAGTGGGCGACAGGGTTACCATCCTGCCTTCTTTTACACAATCGACCGTTAAGGCCATCGACGAAGCCGGCCACTCGCTTGATGCGGCCTTTTCTTCGCAGTCGGTCGCTATCAGCCTCAACGATAATGTAGACGCAAGCCGCGGTGACATGATTGTGAAAAGCGGCGAGATGCCGTTTCTCAACGCCAATGTTTCATTGCTGGTCTGCTGGCTGAATCACCGCCCGTTAAGCATTGGCGCAAAATACATCATCCGCCATACGACAGATGAACTGTTCGGAATCGTCAAAGATGTATATTTCAAAGTCAATGTCAATACGCTGGAAAATATCATCGACGACAAGCAGGTAGGAATGAACGACATCGCCCACATCCGGATAAAAACCTCCAAACCGTTGAAATACGACTATTATTCGCAAAATCGCATCACCGGAAGCATGGTCGTCATCGATGCGTCTACTTACGAAACCCTGGGTGCCGGAATGATTGTAGCGCCATTGGAAGAAAAGGATTTTTCAATATAATTGAGCGAATGAGACATTATAATAATAAATAATTTACAGGCATTGGAAAATATAACCGAACTCAACAACCGTTTCACTGGAAAATCTCCGGAAGAATTATTGCGCCATTTTATCGGCGCATACGGCAACCGTATAGCGCTGGCGTCAAGTTTAGGCCCGGAAGACCAGGTATTGACGGATATGATGCTGAAAACAAATCCTTCGGCGCGCATATTCACGATAGATACCGGACGCTTGTTTCCCGAAACTTATTCCTTAATAGACAAAACGAATCTGACTTATAATGTCAAACTGGAAATCTATTTCCCCGGACGGAAGCCGGTAGAAGATTACGTGCGCCAAAACGGCGTCAATGCTTTTTACGAAAGCGTCGATAAACGGAAAGCCTGTTGCCGCGTACGCAAAATCGAGCCTCTGCTGTGCGCCCTCTCCACGCTCGACGTCTGGGTATGCGGCCTCAGACAGGAGCAGTCCGTTACACGCCGGAACGTGGAAATGATAGAATGGGACGACGAACATCAATTGATAAAGATTAATCCGCTTTTCGGCTGGCTGGAACAGGACGTTTGGAACTATATCAGGAAACATCGCGTTCCTTACAGCATCCTGCATGATAAAGGTTTTCCAAGCATCGGTTGCCAGCCTTGTACACGGGCGATTGCCGAAGGCGAAGACATCCGCGCCGGACGTTGGTGGTGGGAAAATCCCGAACACAGGGAATGTGGATTACATAAAAAATGCCCCTCAACCAAATGCCGCTCATGACACCGGATATACAACTGAATTTTCTTCCCATATCCGTCAATATCACAGGAAAAAAAATAATGATTATCGGCGGAGGTAAAACAGGCTTACACAAAGCCACTCTCCTCAGCCGGTTTACGGACAGGGCTTTCGTCGTCTCGCCCGAATTTCACGAAGGTTTCAACGAACTTCCGTTTCAGAAGATAAGGAAAAACTACGAAAGAAGCGATCTCGCCGGCGTTTTTTTGCTCTATGTCTGTACCGGAGATGAAACATTGAACAGCCGGATCAAACGCGACGCCCAAGAAATGGGAATCCTGACCAGCGTGTGCGACAATCCACAATGCTGCGATTTTATCTCTCCGGCCATCTATAAGGAAGGAAACGTTACCGTAGCCGTATCTTCCAATGCCGAAAACGTCCGCCAGTCCATCGACATCCGTAACCGGATACGGCAACTGGTTGCGGAAGGACAAATCAGGATCAAAAGAAATGGTACACTGTAAACGTATCAACAACGCAGAATACGGGTTGGAAGAACGGGAATTATTGTCCGCCGCCCTTCATATCGACAAATCCTTGCCGCACGTACTCCTCTCTACCTGCAACCGGACGGAAATTTACTGGGGCGAAGGCGATGTCTCGTCCGGCATACTGCGACACCTCTACCGCGTCGCTTCAGGACTGGAATCGGCTTTGACCGGCGAAAGCGCCATACAGGGGCAACTGAAATCGGCATACATGGAAGCGACCGGGAAATACCGCCTGTCGTCTCCGCTGAATCGCCTCTTCCAGTCCGCCATGCATACCGGCAAACGGGTTCGTACCGAAACGCGGATTTCCCAGGGCGCTGTTTCACACAGTCAGGTAACGGTCGATATGTTGAAACGGAAAAATATAGACTTGAAACGGAAAACCGTAAGCATAATAGGCGTTAATAAACTGACGGAAGATATTCTGAAGTATCTGCTCTCATGCAGGGCGGTAAACATTTTCCTCTCCAACCGCAACGTTGAGAAAGCGAAAATACTGGCAGGACAGTACGGCGGAACAGCCGTGAGCCTGGACAATAAACGCCGTATGCTGCTGTTTTCAGATGTGCTGATATGCGCTACTTCCGCGCCGCATACCCTTGTGGGAAATGAAGACATACCCGATGGAAAGGAAATGATAATCTTTGATCTGGCATTCCCGCGCGATGTGGAAGAATGTGTGGGAACACGGGAGAATATTACACTCTTCAATTTGGAAGACATCGAACGGTTTGCGGCGGAGAACAGGCAATTGCGCGCTTCCGAAATCATGAAGGCGGAACAGATCATTGATGAAGAAATGGCTGCATTTTATGAATGGCAGGAGATGCGCGCAACCTATCTGTAATCGAAGAATTTGACAACTTTGCGACTTGTTGCCGGCATTTGCTTTTTAGCTATCAGTTCGACCGGCTCGAATATAATATCGGGAGCCACACGTATTTTGCTCCGAAACATGTCTTTGATCCGTTTGACAAACGATTCGTTTTTGTTCTCGCTGCCGACCAAAATACGGATGCCGTCCGTCCCTAACGTGTTTGTATAAACTTCAACGATATAATTCTTCACCTCGGGAATGTTTTCAAGAATATCATAAAGCGCCGCCGGATATAGCGTTGTGCCTTTATATTTTATCATTTGCCCTTTGCGCCCAAGTATCGGGCCTAAACGGAGCGTGTTTCGTCCGCAGGCGCACTGTTCTTCAAAATGGTAGCATACGTCTCCCGTTTTGAAACGAATCAGCGGCATGCCTTCCACGTCGAGCGTTGTTACGGTTATTTCTCCGGCCTCATCTTTATTAACGGGATTGTTGTCGTCGTCAAGAAATTCGACAATCGTCAAATTCGGTTTGTGGTGCGTTCCACATTCATGTTCACATTCCTGAAACGATGACTGCATTTCGGTCGAAGCATAATTCACGTGCATCGAAAGTTCCGGCCACAAATCATGGATCTTCTCGCCCAGCGTATTGTATGTATGTTCATTGGTGCGGACTGTTTCGCCCACGCATACGGCTCTTTTCAGCGTTGAGTTCCGGTAGTCTATACCGTTTGCCTGCGCAAATTCTGTCAGTTTCAGTATAAACGAGGGAACGCATACGCAGACGGTCGGACGGATGCTTTTAATGATGTTCCACTGCAATTCGGGTATTCCATTGCCAACACGTATCAGTCCAGAACCGAACTTGAAACTGCCCATCATACATGCCTGCCCGGCCATGAAACATCTGTCTACGGTCGCCATCAACTGAAGGATGTCAGAGGGCTTGCAGCCGCAAATCTCGTAGGATAGCGCTTCGCTCAATGCGAGGCGGTCAAGGTCGTTTTTTGTTTCGGCAAAGGTTACCGGCGTACCGAGCGTACCGGATGTTGTTACGTAGTCGAGTATGTTCACGGCGTTTACGCATAAGAAATCCTTGTTGCGCAGCTGCAAATCCTGTTTTGTCGTTACCGGAATCTGTTGCAGTTCTTCCAGATGCCGGATTGCCGGGATGTTAATTTTTTGCTTGTCGAACAATTCTTTATAGTAAGGAGAATTGGCGGATACGTAACGAAGCGTCTCCGATAATTTATGTTCTTGAAATGTTTTTATTTCCTTTTTCGAAAGGTATTGAAAATCCATGATGACTTGAGATTATAGATATGTTTTAATTCGTATTTCGTATTTTATTGTCTGCCGGACGGGCATATATTCCGAGAAATATTTTCATCAGGACATCTTTTTCGCCTTCTACCTGATGCAGCATTTGATGGCAGCGTTCAACGAACCGTTCTCTTTCTTTTGCCGTGTAATGTTCCGAATATTTTGTGTCTCCCGCCAGAATGTCGTGAGCGATATAATTGTTGTTATAGA
The DNA here is from genome assembly GCA_031278765.1 of Tannerella sp. Taxonomy (GTDB): domain Bacteria; phylum Bacteroidota; class Bacteroidia; order Bacteroidales; family Tannerellaceae; genus Tannerella. The sequence continues at coordinate 16,857 of JAITJX010000173.1, forward strand.
GTTTATAGTTCTCATATATTCTGCCGTCTATCAGGGAAGCGACTTTTTTGTAATATTCATTGGGGACGTTGTATTTGAAATCGAGCTCTTCGGAGGTTATCGGTTTGCAGATATTTATGTTCACTTTTCCCTTTTGCTGTTGAATGCCCGTAATGATACTGTTCAAATCCTCGAGGGGCTGTTTAACGTATTTTTTTCTCCCAAGGGAAAGATACAGCTCCCTTGTCTTCAAAAAATCGCATGGTTCTATTTCGTAGGATACAGACAGGGGAACGATGTTTAAATCCGATAATGAGCGTTTAAGGTCTAATGTGTCGCTCATGCAGAACATTTTGATGATCCCCTGATCGGTCATGTCGTTGCCGTCTTTTGTACGGCCGTTTCGCTGCGCTATCCATACGGATTCGCCTTTTTCCATGATCGTGTGACGGATATATTTCGACAGTATCATGGCGTTATACAGAAATTCGCGCGAGTTGCAGCTGCGTATCACCTTAAACATTTTGTTCGCTTTCCCGATATCAACTGCCAGCTGAGAGTGCATAAGGTTGCTGCCGAATGTTATTTCGGTTGTCCTGAAGCCGTTGTTGTAGATGATGAACTGGAACAGGGAGGAATCGAGCATTATATCTCTGTGATTCGATACATAGAGGTATCTTTTATCGTGTTCGAGGTATTCGATGCCGTTATATTCAAGCTTTTCAACAGAAGTGTCGATTATCAGTCTGTTGAGAGGATACATCACCTTGCGTTGAAAGTCATCGACAGTGCTTATGTTGAGAACCATCTTGCGTACGTTTTCAACATCTTCGTCCGGAAATATATACTGCGACAGGGTGTCGAACATTTCGCACCCCGCCATTCTGCGCATTGCAGGCGGGATTTCCGATTCATTATAGGGTCTTATATCCTCGAATAACTGCATTATGAAAAGATGGTTTTTATTTCCTCAGACCTCAGTTGACGGTATTTCGCTTTTCCGCTCTCTCCTTTCAATTCCGGGAATGTGACCTCGAAAAATTCTTCATCGTAGAACGATAATTTCGACCGGGTATCCGGATTACACTCTATGTATGTTATTTCTTCGAGCGAGAGTTTTTTGCTCTCGCATATCTGTTTTGCCAGTGAATATCCGGCGTAGGTCACCGATGTGCCGGGGTTTTCCTGGTACAGTTCGGTTACTGTCACATATATATTACTGTTTTTATTTATTATTTTGAGTCCGCACCTGGAGGGCATATCCCATTGTCCGCGAAAACTAAAAACTTCATCATAGTATTTTGAAGGAACTTTCATTGTGATACTGTTTTATAAATTTCCTGCAAAGATACATGTTTTTTTTCAATTACATAATGTCAATTCAGTGAAGGAGAGCCTTCTTTCCTGTTTGCTTTTGCAGGAAGCGTTCTTACGGTATTGTTTGCTGTCTTCAAAGATGTAGCGCCGCTACGCTTGTTCCGGCTTGATTTTGTTGATAATTTTGAAAGCATCCTCCAACCCGGATTTTACAGCATGCATATCTGAAATACCATCATAATAGCCGTATAAATGCAGGATTTCGTATTGTTTGCAGCAGTATTCGCCGAGCGGCGCAGTGGGGTCACTGAGCGGCGCAGTGGGGTCACTGAGCGGCGCAGTGGGGTCACTGAGCGACGCAGTGAGGTCACTGAGCGGCGCAGTGAGGTCACTGAGCGGCGCAGTTAGGTCACTGAGCGACGCAGTGAGGTCACTGAGCGACGCAGTGAGGTCGCCGAGCGGCGCAGTGAGGTCGCCGAGCGGCGCAGTGAGGTCGCCGAGCGGCGCAGGAAATGCTGCAAACATGGTATTGCATATAAAAAACAAATTATTTTTCTGTCAAAACGTATATGCATTTCGGGCAAAAGGCAGGTGCGTTTTTGGAAAGCGACAGGGACTTTTTGTGAAAAGACAAAAGACAGAGACGCTGCATGTCTCGTTTTTTACACATGCAGCGTCTTTTTAAAAAATACACAATGCGGCTCAATTATTAATTTTTACGGCGCATACGTGAAGCGGAGCGTCCGGACGTTGTGAACGCCGTGTACGAAACAGTATTTGATTTTGTGCGTACCTTCGCTCAGGTTTAACGGCGCAGGTACGACGTCCCATCCGTAGTTGCCATGTCCGCCGGTATTGGAAACCGTTATGACGCCGGTGCGGTCGACGCCGTCTACTTCGAGCCGGAAACTTCCGTCTGAATAGGGGCTGCCATGCTCGATTTCAACCTTATACTTCCCGCCGGTTCTTACTTCTACCGTATAGAGTAACCATTCGCCGTCGCCTGTCCACCCGACATTGGGGTTTGCCGCGTTTTCCATATCCACGCTGCCGCCTGTATTGTCGCCGTTATTGGAACGGTACGGCAGGTTGCCGTTATTTATCGCGTCTGCATCGTGGAATGCGTAGCCTTCGCCTCCAATATCGAAGTTAACTGCCGGAAGCGTATATGGCGCTTCGGACGAGAGGATGTGCGGTCCTTTGAACGGACGGGTATAGGCAACCGATACCTTTACGGTTTCCGAAAAAAGGCCGTTACGGCAAGTGATGATCGCTTCGCCTTCGGATACGCCGGTAATTTCGCCGGCGGAACTGACCGTTGCCACGTCAATGTTGCCGGTTGTCCAGAGGAAAATGCCGCCGTCGTTTGCGTTTTCAGGTATTTTCACGGCGCCGAGGGAGGTCTTCATGCCGGGCGTCAGTTCGACATAGTCAATACTTAACGACATGCCGGTCATCGCTATCCGGGTGACGACCGTCAAGGGGATTTTCGTATATACATTCCCGTCGGTAACGACGATATTCGTTGCGCCGGGGGCGAGGGCTGTAACGTCTCCCGAGGGGGAGACGGTCGCTACCTCGCTGTCTTCGCACGTCCATATACAGGTTGATTCGTTCGGACTTGCCTGGAGGCGGACGGTTTCGCCTGTGAACATTTTCAGCGTCATCTGATCGACATAAATCGACGGCGTGACTTCCGTCCTTTCATATTTGCTGCAACTCATTGCCAATAATGCACTGCACGAGAGGGCGACGAGTCTTGAAAGAGTTGATTTCATATTTTTCTTCATCTTCTTGTTTCCTGTTAGAAATTTACCATTCATAATCGTCTGTGTTTTTGTTAAACTCAAGGCGAAGTTCTTCTTTCATTATCTTTTCTGTCCCGTCAAAGTTGTACCTGTAATGCAACAGGAACGTCTTGCAGGTCTTAAATCCGTCGTCTTCCACGAAAAAAATGTTCGGGAAATCGGAATCCCCGTCTATTTGGCTTACATCCAAATTGGCGTAGGGTTTGATTTTTACCGTGTAATCGGGATTTATCTCCAGTATGATGGCGCCTTTGCGGAGCGTAACGATTTTTGATTCATACAGCTCGTTTCCGGCTATGATGCGTACTTGGTTTGCGCTGATCGGCGCCATGATTTTTGTACCCGGCAACTGGATTTCGGAGGAGGAGTCCGTTTGTAGACGTCCCCTCATGGTGTAATTGGTCGAACCATCGCCCACCGCCCAGCGGTTTTGCGTACGAATACGGTAAAGCACGTAATTTTTTTCGGGATTCACCTCGTAGGTATCGAAAGAGACCACCTTGAAGGCGATAAAATAGGACGAATCGGGCGACAGGCCATGGGGTCTGATCCGGATGGGGATGCTGCCCGTTATCTCGCCTGCGGGAATGACTAACGACAGCGTTTCGACGTCGTATTTGTCGGACGGCAGGTGGGGATGATAGCTTGAGGCGTCTACATCAAACATGGCCACGTTATACTCTTCGATCAGAGACGGGTCTTCTTTCAGCTGAATCCGGACGTCGCGGGTCGTGGGATTTGTCCCGCCCATCGACGCCGATATATATCCGGTCGATTCGTTTTTTTCCATGTCGTGCAGTTTGGGCAATACATTGTCGCCTTCGCTTACTAAGGCAAATACATTCTTGTATTGTTCTTTTTCAAACACCGCGTCGCGCTCGCAAGCGAACAGGCACGAGAGAATGCAGGCGAATAAATAACGATTTATATTATTTCTCATATTCTTTCTGTTTTTTATTTATTAATTAAACATACGTCAATCTTCCCATCCCGGATTCTGGTCAAGCGATGGCAGACGGCGCACTTCTTCGAGCGGTATGGGCAGGAAAGCCAGCTTCCGGTTGATAATCCGCGATCCTGTGCGCGAAGTATTCGGGATCACGCGGTGATAAAATCCGTCTTTGTTCGCGTCAAGATTCATTCCCATGATGGGTTCATTTTCCACCTCTTCGTAGATTCCCCAGCGGCGAACGTCGAAATAGCGGTGGTTTTCAAACAGGAATTCAATCATACGTTCCTTTATGATTTGGCTCTGCACCTCTTCGGGACTGTTCAGTTGAGTTTGCGACAGTCCCGGCAAGCCTGCACGGTGGCGTATCATATTAAAGTATTTCCTGATTTCTTCCGTATTCCTCTCGAGGAGATATTCCGTTTCGCCGAGGCTGACCGTATGCTGACTTGTCAGGTTATTGAGCGCTTCGGCATACATCAGCAGGACGTCGGCATAACGAACCATCGCGTATGCCTTTTCCATTCTGCGGGCATTGGCCATCGTCCAGGCGTCTGCCGGGTGAATAAATTTCTTGATGACATATCCCGTCGGAGGATAGTTGAGCGGCTCTGTCGAACTCACTTTTCCGTTGTTCCCGTCGTAGTGATAGGCGACGCGCTGGTTGTAATAACCGGACGAGGTGCAGGACGACATCGTCCAAAAGCACTCGCTAAACCCGATCGACGCATAGAAACGCATTTCACGGTTTACGTACATATTGTAAACTTGCGTCAGAAGGCGATAGCCGGAAAAGGTTTTTTCGTCGCTCGTGAAGCCTTCTTCCGAATACGGATATTTTTCGCTCGAATTATAGATGCTGCGTCCGTCCGCCATCGAATAAGCGTCTATGACTTTTTGAGTAACCGACATTCCGTTCCAGCCTCCCGCCGTATTTGGGAACGACATTTGGGTGCCCGCCACCACGGACGAACTGCGCCGTCCCCATACATACTCCGGATTGGTCGGGATGATGGCTTCTCCCGTAAAGATTTCCGAATAGGATTTGAAATGGTCTATGCCCGCAGCGCCGCCTTCGTCCCAGGATTTGTAGTAGTCCGGATCGCCCGTGGCTTCAGATACGTCTACGCCTTCCGGCATTTCGGGCGTTTCCCAGTCGCTCTGAGCTGTATACAGGCGGTATGCGCCCATATCTATCACCCGTTTCGCGGCGGCGGCGGCCAGCGCCCAGCGTTTTTCGTCGTACGTCTGTGAAACGTAATGAACGCCGTCTGACTGACGCGTCCATCGCCCGAAATAACTCCTGGCTGCCGAACCGCCGTTGAACAGGGGGCTGGCGTGATACAGCCGCAGACGGGCTATCAATCCGTATGCCGCTCCTTTCGTCGGACGACCGAATTCCATCAGCGGAAGGGAGGTCGAAAGCAGTGTGGAGGCTGTTTCCAGCTCGTTGCAGATATATTCCACCGCTTCGTCGTATGTGCTCCGTTCGCGATCGTAATATTCAATATCTTCGTTTGAGGCTATGATTTCGTCGCCCAACAGGATGGGCGGACCAAAATTCAGCAACAGGTTATAGTAGGCGTATGCTCTGATAAAACGGGTGTTTCCTGTTATTTCCACCCTGTCTGCCGTCGTCAGGTCGTAGGCCTCGTCCATACGGGCAAAGATTGTGTTGCACTTACGGATCACTTTGTACCACTCATACCATTGTGATCCGAATGAATGGGTACTGCTGGCCGTAATTTCGCCAAGCACAAAACGCATCCCGTTATAACCGTGCTGCGTGCCATATACCGTAAACGCTTCGTCGGTGGCCAGCGGGCCGGGCGTATAGGCATTCTGATGCAGGGAACCTTCGTCCATAAACAGCGTCGCCGTACTCCACATATACGCGCGAACATACCGCGCCTGACTGAACACGCTGTCAAGTTTCAGTTCATCGCTGAAATAATTATCCACATTCAGATAATCCTTGCAACCAGTAATGAACATTGTTAGTAACAACAACTGCAACATTGTAGTTACTCTAATTTTATTTAATATTTTCTTCATCTTAACTGTATTTTATGATTAATTACATATTAATATACACTTGCAGGGCATAAGTGGCCGGAATCGGATATACAACGCCGTTATACCTGGCCTGTTCGGGGTCGAACAGTTTCACTTTATCCCATATATACAAGTTATTTCCTACCAATTGAAGGTCTATCGACGATACGCCTATTTTCCGGAAGAGGTTATGGCGCAGGTTATAATTGAGCGTTATTTCCTGCAGGCGAAGATAGCGGGCGTCTCCTTTCCAGAAGGTGGACAACTGGGAGTTATTGTTGTTATACCCGTACTGCATACGCGGGAAACGGGCATTCGGATTTTCGGCAAGCGAGGGGTCTATGCCCTGTTCGATGGCATATTCCATCGGGATCCACCGGTTTTTCGGATCCTTGAGAATCGACAGCACATTCCCGGTTACGCCGTTATAGAACGGGACATAACCGTACCCGTTGCCATCGCCTACGTGGTAATAGTCGGTTTTACCCGTACCTTTGAACAAAATTCCGACCGTGAAATCCTCATACTTAAATTCGCCGCCGAATCCGTACATCAGGAGCGGCGTCGAGTTGTACGACAACGGCACTCTGTCGTCGTTGTTGATCTGTCCGTCGCCGTTCACATCGCGGTACTTAATGTCGCCCGGCATGACCGTCCCATAGGTCTGGATCGGGCTGGTTTCGATATCCAGCTTGTCTTTGAACAAACCGATGGCCACCAGACCGCGGACGATTCCGTAAGGATAACCGGATATTTCCTGATAGGGATATCGGGGATTCGCTTCTTCCCAATTCTTGACGTTATTTCTCGCGTAGGAATAATTGCCGCGAAGCGTAAAACTCATCTTGTCGTTTAGCTGGTGGGTGAAACTGACTGTCCCGTCGGATCCGTAGTTTTCCATCTTTCCGATATTCCCGAAAGGCATGTTGGTCAGGCCGGCATATCCGGGCACCTGTACGCGCTGCTGGAAAATCCCGTCGCGGATATTCTTGAAGATATCCACCGTGATCTGAAGATTTTCGTTGAACAGATAGGTGTCTATTCCAAGGTTTGACTGAATGGAGTTCTCCCATTTCAGGTTGTCTGCGCCGACGACACTTTCCGATACGCCCTCTACGCTGGTCGATCCCCAAGGATAAATAGTATTGTTTACGTTTACCATGGTCAGATAGGGGAAACGACGATCCGTAATGCGGTCGTTACCGACCAGACCATAAGAAGCCCGGATCTTGAAGAACGACAGCCAGGGCGCTTTGTCCTGCACCCATTCGTAGGCGGTTGGTATCCATCCCAGAGCGATGGACGGGAAGAAGCCGTATTGTTTGCCGGGCTGGAAGTTCTCGCTTCCCGTGAAACCGAAGTTGAAGTCCGTCATGTACGTATCTTGGAAACCGTATGTCAAGCGGCTCGATACGCCCTGATACCTTACCGGAATGGCGCTCATGTTGTTGTTCGATTCGATTGAATATTTATGGTCGCTGATATAATAATAAACCAAACCCGAAACGCGGTGGTCTTCGGCAAACAGTTTATCGTAATTGAGAGTACTCTCCATGTGGTATTTACGGTACTGATCCGTACTTTTCCCATAACTGGCAGGACTTGACGTCACCCTTTGTATCGTAATCAGTTTACCATATTGATCCCTTCCGACCGCTTCGTACATATCGGGCCTGATCCGGCGTTGTTCGCGGAACCAGCTGGTGATATCATACGCACCCTGCATTTTGAACTTCAGGCCGTCAAGCAGCATCGAAAGATCCTGGTTGAGAGCAAGCGTAAATTTACCCTTAAACTCCTGATCCGAACGGGTACCCAGACGGTTAATCATCACATAGGGCGAGATCAGGTTATCCGATCCGCCAAGGGCAGGAAGTTGTCCATTGGAATAAACGACCGGCAGGCGCAAAGGCGTAATGTTGGCCTGAGCATACCAGAGATAATCGGTACTGGCGACACCCGGATTATCATGTACTGACAGGAATCCATCCGTTCCAAAATACATATCCGTTGTCGGAGACAACTGCAGATCGATATTTGCCCGATAGGTATAGGTGTTATAGCCTACATTGGAGGCGTAAGGGCTGTCTTTATCCACTTTATAGGCGGCTGTTTCGTTGCTTCCGCCCAGCGATATGAAATACTTTGCCGCCGTCGCGCCTCCACGGGCGCTGACATAATAACTCTTCCGGAAGAAATTCCGGTTCAGTATCTCATCCTGCCAGCTCACGTCGGGATATATATCCTGATCCGTCCCATCCTGGATAATATCCAATTCCCGATCGCTGTAAATCGGCGACTCGTTGCGCATTACCAACGCTTCGTTTGCCAGAAGGGCATAATCGTATGCCCTGAGGTATTCGGGGACGCGCACCAGATGGGAGAGCGTATAGTTCACACGTCCGGTAATCTTCAGTTTACCCTCCGTTCCTTTCTTGGTAGTTATCAGCACAACGCCGTTTGCGCCCCTCACCCCGTATACCGCCGTTGCCGAAGCATCTTTGAGGACGGAGAAACTTTCGATATCGGCCGGGTCGAGGCTGTTCAGGTCGCCCTCCAGACCGTCGACCAGCACCAGCGCGCCGCTATTGTAGCCGAACGTGCCGATACCCCTGATCCAGAAATCCGCTATGTTCCTGCCCGGCTCGCCGCTTGTCTGCATGGATATAACGCCTGCTACGCGCCCGCCCAGCAGGTTGGCTACGGAGACGACCGGCGTTTGCAAATCTTTGACCTCTACGGACGTAATAGCTGCCAGCGAAGATATTTTACGTTGCGTTCCCAAAGCCGTAACAACGACCTCGTCTATTTTCATGGCTGCTTCCGTAAAACGGATTTCCAGATCTGTTTTGGCTTCAGTTACCAAGTATTCGATATTTTCATATCCGATGAAAGAAAAAACCAGCACATCGCCCCGTTCTGCACGGATGCTGAACTTGCCTTCGGCGTCGCTTGTCGTTCCGATCGTTATCTTGTTTTTATGATAAACCGAAACACCTGCCATCGTTTCTCCCGTTTCGTCATAAACGGTTCCCTCTATCCGTAACGAGCCTTGCTGAGCAAAAGACTGTTCGTGGAAAAAAACCGTACAGATGACGCTTACGACCATTATAAATATTATTTGTTTCATTCGAAATTTGATTTTAGATTAGTTTTAATTGATGGACAATTTTCTTACCCTGTTATTCCCGTTATCCGCCACATAAACCGAACCGTCCTGGGCGATGCCGATGCCACGTGGATTGCGGAAGAGGGCTTCTTCCTTGCCGCCATCTTTCCATCCGGGCGTACCGGGCATGCCCAGCACCGTTTCGACTGTCATTTCGGGTGTAATACGGCGAATGCAATGGTTGTCACAGTCGGCCACATACATATTGCCGTCGGCGTCGCAGAACATCTGTGCAGGACTGCGGAACTGCGCCACATCAATCGCGCCGTCGCGGTGTCCGCCGCTGGCGATCGGTGCCGTCAACCGTTTGAGGGTACTTCCTGGATCCGGATCGTTTAGATCTATGCTGAAAATACTGTTGGCATAGCCTTCCCCAACGTCGCTCCACATCGTACCGAAAAGAATACCCGGAAAAAGCGGATTAAAGGTCAGCCCGTAACTGTCGCCCTGGGGTGTTGAGGCGATTACTTCGAGTTCGAAACTCTGGGGATTTATCTTTACCAGCTGGCCGTAATGATAGCGTGTATAGATATATCCGTCGTCAGGATTTACCACCATGCAGTGCTTCCAGCCGTATTGCGGGCGCGGAACGTCTTCCGGCCAACGCGCTTCCCTCATCCTCGGCGCCCACAGCTCCCGCGGGTCGAGCATATAATAAGCGCCTACCGTTGTTTCAAACGGAATAGAGATTGTGCCTGTTTCGGGGTCTGCCCCCGGAACATTTGAGACAACATTCATGGCAACTGCAATCAATTCGTTGTTTTTCTCATCAATTCGGCAAATGTGCGCATGGCCGTCAGGGTCTATGTTTCGGGTTATAACAAAAATGTTATCATCTTTATCCACGCAAAGATAACGCGCTGCGAGCTGACTGTTCGATAAATCGCCGGTGCGGAGTTCAGGGGTTCCATTACCGGCTATGGTTGTCACGGTAACCGAAGAAAAATAGTAAAACGGGGCGGGATAAATCAACGAATCCTTACCTGTTACGACCGATATTACGCAGGTATCGCCTGGCAAACGCGGCGCCTGCACGTACATGCGCTTCCCTGTGGAGCCGATTACGGCTGCCGGACGGTGGTTGAAATAGACTTTGACGTCTTCGGCGTTCGTAGGCAGATTTTCTCCAAGCAGCATCACTTTTTCCTGATACACGCCCGAATCGGGATAAAAAGAGAGCAGCGTGGTTGGTTTAGAGGGGTCATACGCATAAAGCGGATGGTCGCTCTCGCTCTTGTTATTGCAGGAAAAGAAGATTCCGGCAAAGACAATCATACAAAACAAAAGAAATTTACATTTACGTTCCATAATTTAATAAGTTTAACATGATTTTTTTAATAATTTTTTTTAATGAATATTAGGGTGATTAATAATTGCTATTTTGCTGAAAGGGAAATAAAAAGAGTATCCCCGCATCATGGAAAGATAAGGAAAAAACTGTAAAAAATCAGAATAAATCGGATGATGGCGAAGAAATGCTTTCGCGCGTAAGGAAAAGGAAATGCAGGTTACAAATAGTAGTAAAACAAAGATTATACTTAATCGTATACTGTATAACTTATTGATATAAGAGGTTTCTCCCCCCCCCCCCCCATTATGTCATGACATAATGTCATGAGGAGAGAGAATGATAATATTTTACTTTTATTTGTTTTTTCTTGTATCATATTTACGATATTTGATTGCAAAGATACAATATTATTTTTTTTATTATATAATTTTATTAAATATTTTTTTTATTTTTTTTTTTTTTGCGGCGCCTTAAAATCTTTGCTGACATGAAAATTTTTGCTGACATGCCTGGCAAAGACGTAAGCCCGCCTCTGCCGCTTCGGTACCCAAAATTTCAGGTGGGAGCCATGTAAACCCACCGCATACAAGATCTGCAAACAGCAACGACTCCTCCGCAAATCGAGCCATGCGATTTGCCTCCGCATCACGTATGTGATGAAGTCTGTCACGTACGTGACGAAGTCTGTCACACACGTGATGGAGTCTGTCACTCACGTGATGGAGTCTGGCACGCGTGTGATGGAGTCTGGCATGTATGTGATGGAGTCTGGCACGTATGTGATGGAGTCTGGCACGTACGTGATGAAGTCTGTCACAGACGTGATGCCGAGCTCCAACGGGACATGCGATGGATACACAATAGTAATAATATATTAATAATCAGACCTGTGACAATTTTAACTTTTATTCTGATTCCACTTTTCGACGTCATTTTCGGCCATTTTCGGCCATTTAAACACCTGAATTTGGGATAAGAAATAGCTCCCTAATTATTTTTGCAGAGTTAGGGTTTTAAAACAGATAAAACACATTTCCCCTGCGAACGAAATATACCACAATTATGCTATTGCGGCAAGCTCCGTCGTCTTTTACCTTTGTCGGAAATTTTGAACAATTTTTAATTATAACAGACATGAAACGGAAAATAAAAAAATCAAGTTGGCTCCTATTGATTGCGATTGCTTTCAGTAGTTTCGTAAATGCGCAAAAACCAAGCGCAAACATTGAACCTGCACGCGAGCAGGAAGTCTTTTACATTAAGGGTATCAAGTTTGTAGATGCTTTGCTGGAAAAATGGGTTTCCGAGTATTCAAAGACATATCCCGACGCATTGCCGTCCATTGCCGGGAAAGACGTTCACGAGTATTCAATCGAAGTTGTACCCTCAGGGAAACAAAAAGACGACTCTATACAGGGAGAGAAACTCTTCATCCCTTTCGGAAAATATGCCGTTTTACCGATTGCGGGGAAAAACAACGTACTATTGGACGGGTTTAGGAAGAAAAAACTGAATGAAAAGCGGCTTAAGGAACTGTTTTTCGACAAAGATATCTTTGCCGAAGACTATGAAGCGGATAAAAAGGAAAAATACGACGCCGTGGTTTATTCGGGTAATAATTCCTGTTCCGTATCCCATTCGTTTGCCGAATATTTCGGATATGAAACGGGCAGTTTGAAAGGCAAAAAGATTGCAGGCGACGACATTTACCTGAACAATGCCGTACAGAAAGACCTCAAAGGCGTCAGTTTCAATAACCTGAATTACGTTTTCAATATCGAGTCGCGACAATTGAACGACGGCATCGCACTGATTCCCTTAGACCTGAAGAAAGAATACGAAAAAGTATTAAACGTGCAAAATCTGGATGAAACCATCACGCTGCTGGAAAATAAAAACATTGATTTGATACCGGTAGAAGAATTGGCATTCGTGTTGCCGAAAAAAGTGGATCTTGCAACGATTGGATTTTTGGAATGGGCGCTTTCGGAAGGGCAGGAATATATTCACTCGTTCGGCTTTCTTCGCCTGGATGCAAAAACGCTTGCTCAACAGCAAAAACATGTATCTGAATTGGAAACAAAATTGTTGGTAAATAAATAAATCATAATATTATAAACGAAAAGCGCCCTCTAAACCGCTCTGCAACTTGGAAAAGAGGACGCTTGATTTTAAACTGTAAAATCATGACAAAAGTAATATATTTTTTATTAATAGTCGTTTTTTCCCCGTTTTTTATTTTTGCACAGGATAACAATCCGTTCAAGATCGAGGGAAAAGTAATTGATAGGCAAACCAAAGAACCTGTTATAGGGGCAACGGTTTCACTTGCAGATCACAGAGGAGGGACAGTAAGCGACGAAGAAGGCGCTTTTTCCCTCACGGTTCAATCTGTTCCGGCAGCTCTTACAGTGAGTTATGTGGGATATAAATCTTTGAACATCGACATTTATGAAGTATCCGAATCCATTATCATCGAATTAATCGAAGACCAAAGCATTCTGGAAGAGATAGTGATTACCGGATACACCACTCAACAGCGCAAGGCTGTCATCGGCGC
>JAITJX010000182.1 GCA_031278765.1 Tannerella sp.
CAATAAATTTTCCATAAAAATGAGTTCAAAAATTGATGAGAGAAAAATTGAGGGTTTTTAGGAGTTCCCTAGTTTAAATTAAAGACATTTTACCTTTTCATTGAAAAAAATGCAGAAAACTCGCATGGATTTGTATCTTTGTCGGCAAAATAAAGGTATTAATTCATTTAAAATGACTGATATTAAGTTTATAGTTTTTTCGTTAGCGTTAGCTGTTTTTTCATTGGACGGCTATTCGCAAGAAGGTGTATGGCAAGAACAACTTAGGCTTCTGCAATATTCTCCCCGTTATTTCGGACCAAACGCTTTTCCTGTTCCGGAACTGAGAAACGGCAGTATAGGAAGCAGCATCGAAGTCGAAATAAGAGGTGATTATCACTATTATGAAGGCGACCAGACAAAGGATGTTTTTACGCGATTATTGGTTCCTGTTGCGAACGGTTGTGCAGGCGTTGAGGTAAGTTGGGTTGTGTATGAATATTACGAAATGACCCGGTCAACCGTTGAAGAACGTCATGCCGCTGGCACTTCGTGGAAGACAGGTGCTACGGGAGATGTTATCGTGAGCTCGTTTTACCGCCTGTTGAATAACGCTCAAACCGCCATAACGCTCGAAGCCGCACTCAAAACAGCAAGCGGCAATCGTCTCGCTGATGCGCGTTATACTGATGCCGCAAGCTATTGGTTCGACATAAATATCGGCCGTTCACTATACAGGAGCGCCGACAATAAATGTAATGTAAGCATACAAGGTTTGTGTGGTTTCTATTGTTGGATGACAAACGACATCGTGCACCGGCAAAACGACGCCATCGTTTATTCGGGCGGCATGAGCGGCAAATTTCGGGATATCACGTTTGCAGTCGATATTGCAGGTCTTTTCGGTTATGAAAACAACGGTGACCGTCCTCTCCAAATCCGTACAAAACTGAATTATGAACTTTCACGTAATATCCTGTCTTTACGATACGGACACGGTATGAAAGACGATCTCTACGATACTTATTCATTGGCGTACATCAGGCGTTTTTGAAAATTCAGCACTCCTATACTATCCTTGTATGATAGGACTTTATCACGCTTATTTTCGCAAAATAAAAGAGTGATAAAGTTACAATCAAAAATCCCGTCAGGGATAACATGATTGAGTCTGAATTGTGATTTGAATAAATCCAGCACCTTAAAAAAAATCTGCAAAGGGTGCATTTGATTGCGTCGAACTTCGTTTGACTGCGTCGATTTCAATTCAAAATGTCGCAATCCAAAATATCCCGTACGGGACAGGATGTTGGTATAGAGTAGAAAAATTGTAAAACATAAAAAACAATTTATGTACATTACTTTTTACAAAAATAAATGTTGAAAAATTTTGTCAAAAAAAAAACAATCAGTAATTTTGCGGCTCAAAAAAAGAATTAAAAACAAAATAACAAATTAATTAATTTTTATAACAATTTATGATTGTAGTTCCATTGAAAGAAGGCGAAAACATAGAAAGAGCCTTGAAAAAATTTAAAAGAAAGTTTGAAAAAACCGGAGTAGTTAAAGAATTAAGAAGCCGTCAGGCATTCATAAAACCGTCTGTGCAGAGAAGAAAAGAACGTATTCATGCAGTTTATGTAAAACAGTTACAACAAGCTGATGCATAAAATTGAAAAAAATCCTGATTTTTTTTGTTAATTGAAAAAATAGCACTATATTCGTTGCGATTTTGAATGTAGTGTGATCGATGGATATAAATTTTTTTATAGATTATTTACGGTATGAACGGAATTATTCTGTTCATACTATAGTTGCTTATTCTAATGATTTACAGCAATTTGAAGGATTTTTAAACAGTTTGGGCAAACAAATTGATATGAAAAATGCGGATGCGGACATTGTGCGTAAATGGATAGTTTATTTGATGAAACAATCGTATTCGTCAGCTGCTATTAACAGAAAATTAAGCACTCTGCAATCCTATTTCAAATTTTTGATTCGTCAGGGAGTCATTAAGAAGAATCCGATAAGATTGTTAACGGGTCCGAAGAAATCAAAATCGTTGCCTTATTTTATAAAGGAAAAGGATATGAACGAGTTACTTGACGAAGAAAGTAAGGACGAGCATTTTGAAACGATACGAAACAGATTGATAATGGAAATATTATATGAAACCGGCATGAGATGTTCGGAACTCGTAGGCATAAAAAATGCAGATGTGGATACGGAAACGATGATTTTGAAAGTTACCGGAAAACGCAATAAACAACGATTAATACCTTTTGCAGAACTGCTGAAAGAAAAAATCAATCAATATAATAATGTACGCGCAAGAGAAGCAGGGAAAGAAAACGATTATTTCTTTGTCAGAAAAGATGGTAGAAAAATCACTTCTGCAATAGTTTACTATCTGGTAAAAAAGCAGTTATCGACTATATCTACACTTTCGAGACGAAGTCCTCACATATTGAGACATACATTTGCAACAAGCATGTTGAATGACGGAGCAGAAATAAGCGCTGTCAGAAATTTGTTGGGACATGGCAGTTTGGCTTCGACATCAATTTATACGCATGTAACGTTTGAAGAATTGAAAAAAATATATAACGCTCATCCAAGAGCACAAAAAATAAAGGAGAACTAATTATGGAGATTAAAATCAAAGCAATTCATTTTGATGCAACAGAAAAGTTAGAAGACTTCATTGAAAAGAAAGTCTCAAAGTTAGAACAGTTTCATGACGGTATCCTGCGAACCGACATTGTCTTGAAAGTAGTAAAACCGGAAACGGTGAAAAACAAAAATGCGAGTATCCGATTGAACATCAAAAACGGAGAGTGTTTCGCGGAAAAAACCTGTAATACATTTGAAGAAGCGATTGATAATGCGGTAAATGCGTTAGAAAAACAATTGATAAAAATAAAGGAAAAAAGTCGTACAAAATAAAAAAGTAAAAAAAAACGGTATAAATTTTGCAGATAAAAAAATAATTTCTAACTTTGCAGCCGTTTCGCTCAAAACGAAGCGGCTTTTTGATTAAAAATCGCCTCTTTAGCTCAGTTGGCCAGAGCACGTGATTTGTAATCTCGGGGTCGTTGGTTCGAATCCGACAAGAGGCTCAAAAAGCCAGGAAGAGGATTTGGAATAGGCAAAACAAAGCCTGTGTAGCTCAGTGGTAGAGCACTTCCTTGGTAAGGAAGAGGTCCCGAGTTCAAGTCTCGGCACCGGCTCTTTTACATAGCATCAAGCAACAAGAACAAGACAATATTTTATAGATAGACAATTTTAATAATATAAAGATTTTTAATTATGGCAAAAGAACATTTTAACAGGACGAAACCGCATGTAAATATCGGTACGATTGGTCACGTTGACCATGGTAAAACAACTTTGACTGCTGCAATCACAACAGTACTGGCAAAAAAAGGCCTTTCCGAAGTACGTTCGTTCGATTCGATCGACAACGCTCCGGAAGAAAAAGAAAGAGGTATCACAATCAATACAGCACACGTGGAGTACGAAACGGCCAATCGCCATTATGCACACGTGGACTGTCCGGGACATGCCGACTATGTAAAGAACATGGTAACGGGCGCAGCTCAGATGGACGGCGCAATCATAGTAGTTGCCGCAACCGACGGTCCGATGCCCCAGACACGCGAACACATCCTTCTTGCACGTCAGGTAAACGTTCCCCGTTTAGTTGTATTCATGAACAAATGTGACAGTGTTGACGACGACGAAATGCTGGAATTGGTAGAAATGGAAATGCGCGATTTGCTGAGTTTCTATCAGTTTGACGGAGAAGAAACGCCTGTTATTCGTGGTTCGGCTCTCGGAGCATTGAATGGCGATTCAAAATGGGAAGATAAAGTGATAGAACTTATGGACGCGGTTGATACTTGGATTCCACTGCCTCCACGCGATAAAGATAAACCTTTCCTAATGCCGGTAGAAGACGTGTTTTCAATCACAGGTCGTGGTACGGTAGCTACTGGCCGTATCGAAACAGGTATTATCAAAACAGGTGAAGAAGTAGAAATCATCGGTCTCGGCGCAGAAAAGGGCAAGAAATCGGTTGTAACGGGAGTAGAAATGTTCCGTAAGATATTGGATGAAGGTCAGGCGGGTGATAATGTAGGTTTGTTGCTCCGCGGCATTGACAAGAATGAAATTAAACGCGGCATGGTACTTGGTCGTCCGGGACAAGTTAAGCCTCATTCAAAATTCAAAGCAGAGGTTTATATTTTGAAAAAAGAAGAGGGCGGCCGTCATACCCCGTTCCACAACAAATACCGTCCGCAATTCTATATCCGTACATTGGACGTTACGGGCGAAATTACATTACCGGAAGGCGTAGAAATGGTTATGCCGGGAGATAACGTAACAATCGAAGTAGATTTGATTTATCCGGTAGCATGTAACGTAGGTCTCCGTTTTGCTATTCGTGAAGGCGGTCGTACGGTGGGTGCAGGTCAAATTACGGCGCTGGAAGATTAAACCCCTTGCTGTATGTAGAAGATAAAGATTCCTTCTCTCCCTCTTCATGAAGTGAAGGAAGGAAGAGAGAGGAGGAGGTTAAACACGGAAGTAGCTCAGTCGGTAGAGCATCGGTCTCCAAAACCGAGGGTCGTGAGTTCGAGCCTTACCTTCCGTGCAAATAAAATAAGATGTAATGAAAAAGTTTTTTTATAAAACAGGAAAATATTTAAAAGAATCGTATAACGAACTTGTATATAAAGTTTCTTGGCCCACAAAGGCAGAATTATCCAGCAGCGCTGTGGTTGTTTTATTTGCTTCCGTTATCATAGCAGTTGTGGTTTTTGTCATTGACTTCGTTTTTGAGCATGCGATGAAATTTGTTTATGACAGTATCTAAAGTTTACGGAATATGTCTGATGTGCAATCAAAATTCTATGTTCTACGCGCCATTAGCGGCAAAGAGAGTAAAGTGCGTGAATATATTGAGTCTGAATTGAAAAATTCGGATTTGAGTCAGTATGTATCGCAAGTGCTTATCCCTACAGAGAAAACTTTTGTAGTGCGTAACGGTAAAAAAGTCGTTAAGGAACGTGCTTATTTGCCCGGTTATGTGCTTGTAGAAGCAAATCTTGTGGGAGAAGTAGCTCACCATCTGAGAAATATACCCAATGTGATAGGTTTTTTGGGTGGAAATGAAAATCCTGTTCCGCTTCGTCCTTCGGAAGTAAGTCGTGTACTTGGGACCGTGGACGAATTGCAGGAGCATGAAGAAGAACTTGACCTTCAGTTCTATGTCGGTGAAAACGTGAAAGTTATACATGGACCATTCAACGGATTCACAGGCGTAATTGAAGAAGTCAATGCCGAGAAAAAGAAACTTAAAGTAATGGTTAAAATTTTCGGAAGAAAGACACCGTTGGAATTAAGTTATATGCAAGTAGAAAAAGAATAAGTAAGACTTTTGTTACGGAAAGTTGTCGAAATTCTTTTTCGTTATTAATTTATTATAAAAATTTAAAAAAATCAAGAAAAATGGCTAAGGAAATTGCCGGACAAATTAAATTGCAGATAAAAGGAGGAGCAGCAAATCCTTCTCCACCCGTAGGACCGGCTTTAGGTTCAAAGGGCATAAACATTATGGAGTTTTGCAAGCAATTCAATGCCAGAACCCAAGACAAAGGCGGTAAAATATTGCCTGTTGTAATTACTTATTTTTCAGACAAATCGTTCGAATTTGTTGTAAAGACCCCTCCCGTTGCAATTCAATTACTTGAAGCAGTAAAAGTGAAAAGCGGCTCTGCGGAACCAAACCGCAAAAAAGTTGCGAAAATCACATGGGATGCGGTTAAGACAATAGCTGAAGATAAGATTGTCGATTTAAATTGTTTCACTGTCGAATCAGCTATGCGAATGGTTGCTGGAACAGCGCGAAGCATGGGTATTACGGTAACAGGAAAATTTCCGGGAACAAACTGATAAAAAGTCAAACAAAAGATGAGTAAATTAACAAAAAATCAAAAATTGGCTTCGAGTAAGATTGAGAACGGGAAAGTTTACACACTAAAAGAAGCAACGGTTTTGGTAAAAGAAATTACCTTGACAAAATTCGATGCATCGGTGGATGTGGATGTCCGTCTTGGAATAGACCCTCGTAAGTCCAATCAAATGGTCAGAGGTGTAGTATCTCTGCCACATGGAACCGGAAAAGTAGTAAGGGTTCTTGCATTATGTACTCCCGACAAAGAAGCTGAGGCAAAAGAAGCCGAAGCCGATTATGTTGGTCTTGATGAATATATCGAAAAAATCAAAAATGGTTGGACAGATATAGACATCATAATAACAATGCCTTCTATTATGGGGAAAATAGGCGCCTTGGGACGCATACTTGGTCCTCGCGGTTTGATGCCGAACCCGAAAAGCGGTACGGTAACAAACGATATCGGTAAGGCAGTGCGGGAAGTAAAACAGGGAAAGATAGATTTCAAAGTCGATAAGACAGGAATCGTTCATTCATCTGTCGGAAAAGTATCTTTCTCTCCAGACAAAATTTTTGACAACGTAAAAGAATTTATTTTCACGTTGATAAAATTGAAACCAAGTACAGCCAAAGGTACTTATATGAAAAGCATTTATCTCTCTTCAACCATGAGTCCGGGTATTAAGATTGACCCTAAATCAGTTGATGAATCATAACTTATAAAAAAGACAGAGACGATGAAAAAGGAAGATAAAGGCAAAATCATAGAAGTGCTAACCGACTTGTTGAAGCAGTATCCGCATATCTATATTACGGATATAGAGGCACTTAATGCCGAAAGAACAAGCAAGTTGAGAAGAGAATGTTTCAAGGGAGAAGTCAAACTCGTAGTGGTGAAAAATACATTGCTCAAAAAAGCAATGGAGAACGTAGAAGGGATTGATTTTTCGGAATTGTACAGTGTATTAAAGGGCAATACAGCCATTATGCTGGCAAGTATAGCGAATGTGCCAGCCCGTCTGATAAAAGAATTCACGAAGAATATTAAAGGCGATAACGTCAAACCGTTATTGAAAGGAGCTTACGTACAGGAAGGCTTCTATACGGCAAACGATCTCGAAGCATTGGCAACAATCAAGAGCAAGGAAGAACTTGTGGGCGATATTATTGCATTAATTCAATCTCCGGCGAAGAACGTTATTTCTGCATTGCAGGCGGGTAGCGGACAAAAAATACACGGAATTTTAAAGACGCTCGAAGAGCGCAAGTAAATTATTAAAACAAATAATTAAATCATAATTAAAATGGCAGATTTAAAAGCTTTTGCAGAACAATTAGTAAATCTTACCGTTAAAGAGGTAAGCGAATTGGCGACAATTCTTAAAGATGAGTATGGCATCGAACCGGCAGCCGCAGCAGTTGCCGTAACCGCAGGTCCCGCAGCAGGCACGCCGGTTGTTGAAGAGAAAACGGAATTTGATGTTGTATTGAAAGCCGCAGGCCCCAGTAAGCTCGCAGTTGTAAAATTGGTAAAAGAATTGACCGGTCTTGGTTTGAAAGAGGCTAAAGACTTGGTTGACGGTGCTCCAAATAATATTAAAGAGGGCATTGCCAAAGCAGATGCCGAAGGTATCAAGAAACAATTGGAAGAAGCCGGAGCCGAAGTTGAGCTTAAATAGTTCATATAATCCTGCGCGGCAGGTAGTTTGGTTAGGAATCTCCAGCAAAGGAGGTTCTTAACCTTTTGTGTCTATTTTTTATATAAAAGTTCAATTAATTCCCGAATTTAGATGTCTTCAACAATAAACAAAAAGAGAATAAACTTTGCTTCGATAAAAGAACCGCTCGCTTATCCGGACTTTCTCGAAGTTCAATTGAAGTCGTTCCAAGACTTCCTGCAATTAGACATGCCTCCCGAAAAAAGAAAAAAAGAGGGGCTGTACAAGGTTTTTACTGAAAACTTTCCTATCGCCGATACACGCAATAATTTCGTGTTGGAATTTCTTGATTATTATCTCGATCCTCCACGTTATTCTATGGATGAGTGCATCGCTCGCGGACTTACATACAGTGTGCCGTTGAAGGCTAAAATGAAGCTGTTTTGTACCGATCCTGAACACGAAGATTTCGATACGGTAATTCAAGACGTATATCTTGGTCCTATTCCGTATATGACCGACAGGGGTACATTTGTGATAAACGGCGCCGAGCGCGTTGTCGTTTCGCAGTTGCATCGTTCGCCCGGCGTTTTTTTCGGTCAAAGTATTCATGCAAACGGTACAAAACTTTATTCTGCGCGTATAATACCGTTCAAAGGTTCATGGATAGAGTTTGCTACGGATATAAATAATGTAATGTACGCTTATATTGATCGCAAAAAGAAATTACCTGTTACAACGCTCTTAAGAGCCATCGGATTTGAAAGCGACAAAGACATACTCGAAATATTTAATCTTGCGGAAGAAATAAAAGTTACGAAACAAAATCTGAGGAAATATCATGGCCGCCGTTTAGCTGCCCGTGTACTTAAAACTTGGATTGAAGACTTTGTCGACGAAGATACCGGCGAAGTTGTATCTATCGAAAGAAATGACGTTGTGATAGACCGTGAAGCTCTTCTCAATGAAAAAGCGATGGAAATAATTCTTGAAGCAGGAGCACAAAACATCTTGCTACATCTTGAAGACCAGAACCTTAATGATTATGCGATCATCTACAATACTTTGCAAAAAGACCCGAGCAACTCGGAAAAAGAAGCCGTATTGTATATTTATCGCCAGTTACGAAACGCAGAACCTGCTGATGATGCGAGTGCTCGCGAAGTAATTACCAACCTGTTCTTTTCCGAAAAACGTTATGACCTTGGCGATGTAGGTCGTTTCCGCATCAATAGAAAACTTAATCTTAGCATAAGTGAGGACATAAAGGTTCTCACAAAAGAAGATATAATTGAAATTATAAAATATCTGATACAACTTATTAATTCTAAGGCAATTGTAGATGATATTGATCATTTGAGCAACCGTCGTGTACGTACTGTTGGCGAACAGCTTTACAATCAGTTCGGTATAGGTTTGGCGCGTATGGCGCGCACAGTTCGCGAACGTATGAATGTACGTGATAATGAAGTTTTTACGCCAATAGATTTGATAAATGCAAAGACAATTTCGTCAGTAGTAAATTCGTTTTTTGGAACAAATCCTCTTTCTCAATTCATGGATCAGACAAATCCATTGGCAGAGATTACGAATAAACGCCGTCTTTCGGCACTTGGCCCCGGCGGTTTGTCAAGAGATCGTGCAGGATTTGAAGTGCGCGACGTTCATTATACGCATTACGGCAGGCTTTGTCCTATCGAAACGCCGGAAGGTCCGAATATCGGACTTATTTCGTCGTTATGCGTATATGCAAAAATCAATGAATTAGGCTTTATTACAACACCTTACCGTAAGGTGGAAAACGGAAAAGTTGATTTTTCGGATGCTGCGCTAAAATATTATACGGCTGAAGAAGAAGAAGAAAAGATTGTTGCTCAAGGTAATGCACCTCTTGATAAAGAGGGACGCTTTGTACTCAATAAGGTAAAATCAAGATACGAGGCTGATTTTCCGGTTGTTTCACCTGAAGAAGTGAATTTAATGGACGTATCCCCGACGCAAATCGCTTCAATAGCCGCTGCACTGATTCCTTTTCTTGAACACGATGACGCCAACCGCGCATTGATGGGTTCAAATATGATGCGTCAAGCAGTTCCGCTTGTAAATACCGATGCACCTATTGTTGGTACTGGAATAGAATCGCAACTTGCTCTCAATTCGCGCACACAAATCACGGCAGAAGGCAAAGGCGAAGTAATTTATGTTGATTCAACAACAATAAAAGTAAAATACGACCGTACGGAGGATGAAGAATTTGTAAGTTTTGAAGATGCAATCAAAACCTACAACATTCCGAAATGGCGTAAGACAAACCAAAGTACAACTGTTGATTTGCGTCCGATTTGCAAACTTGGGCAACGCATAAAGAAAGGCGAAATACTTACCGAAGGCTATTCCATCCAAAACGGCGAATTAGCGCTTGGTCGCAATGTGAAAGTGGCTTACATGCCTTGGAAAGGATATAACTACGAAGATGCCGTTGTGCTCAATGAAAGAATCGTTCGCGATGACATTTTTACGTCGATACACGTTGATGAATATATTCTGGAAGTGCGTGAAACCAAGCGCGGTATGGAAGAATTGACGTCCGATATTCCAAACGTGAGTGAAGATGCGATAAAAGATCTTGATGAGAGAGGAATCATCAGGATTGGAGCGCATATAAATCCGGGTGATATTATTATCGGTAAGATTACTCCGAAAGGCGAGTCTGATCCCTCTCCCGAAGAAAAACTGTTGCGTGCTATTTTCGGTGATAAAGCCGGAGACGTAAAAGATGCTTCGTTAAAAGCGACTCCTTCGTTACACGGAGTTGTAATAGATACTGCTCTGTTTTCAAGGATTATCAGGAAAAAGAACGGCAAACAAAACGAAAAAACTGCTTTTCCAAAAATAGAAGAAGAGTACGACAAAAAAATGCGCGAACTGAAAGTTGTTCTTATTGATAAATTATTGACGCTTACCAGCGGTAAAATTTCTGTCGGCGTAAAGGATTATCTTAACATGGAAATAATTCCGAAAAGTGCAAAATTTACAAAGAAAATGCTAGAAGAAATAGATTACAATACTATTCAGGTAAGTAAATGGACTTCGGACAGTCACGCAAATGAGATGATCAAAGCGCTTGTAGTAAATTATTTGAAAAAACATAAAGAATTGGATTCGGAATTTCGGCGTAAGAAATTCGATTTAACAATCGGCGACGAGCTTCCAACAGGCATTGTTCAAATTGCAAAAGTATATGTAGCGAAGAAACGCAAGATTCAGGTAGGTGATAAAATGGCGGGACGACACGGAAATAAAGGCATTGTTTCCAAGATAGTTCGCCAGGAAGACATGCCGTTTCTTGAAGATGGAACGTCTGTTGATATTTGTTTAAATCCTCTTGGCGTGCCTTCGCGTATGAACTTGGGACAACTTTTTGAAGCAGTTCTTGGTTGGGCGGGACAAGTGCTTGGCGAAAAATTCATGACACCGATTTTTGACGGCGCTTCTCTTGATGACTTAAACGAATGGACGGACAAAGCCGGACTCCCAAGATACGGAAAAACCTATCTGTATGACGGCGGAACAGGCGAAAAATTTGACCAGCCTGCAACTGTGGGAGTTACATACTTCCTGAAACTCGGGCACATGGTAGATGACAAGATGCATGCGCGTTCTATCGGTCCGTACTCGTTGATTACGCAACAACCGCTCGGCGGTAAAGCGCAGTTCGGCGGTCAGCGTTTCGGAGAAATGGAGGTATGGGCTATCGAAGCTTTTGGTGCTGCGCATATCTTGCAGGAAATCCTGACGGTTAAATCGGACGATGTCGTAGGACGTTCAAAAGCTTACGAAGCAATCGTCAAAGGCGAACAAATGCCTAAACCGGGTATTCCCGAATCGCTCAACGTTCTTTTGCACGAATTGAGAGGTCTATGTTTAAATTTTACATTAGAATAATTATAACTCTTTATAAATAAATAAAATATGGCATTCAAAAAAGATGTAAAGATAAAGAGTGACTTTACAAAAATCACAATCGGATTGGCATCGCCAGAAGAAATTCTTGAAAATTCATACGGAGAAGTATTGAAACCGGAAACAATAAATTACCGTACTTACAAGCCGGAACGCGATGGTTTATTCTGTGAACGCATTTTTGGTCCTGTAAAGAACTATGAATGTTATTGCGGCAAATATAAACGTATTCGCTATAAGGGCATTGTTTGCGATCGTTGTGGCGTCGAGGTGACAGAAAAGAAAGTTCGCCGTGAACGTTCGGGACATATTCATCTTGTTGTCCCTGTGGCGCATATATGGTATTTTCGTACTTTGCCCAATAAAATCGGTTATTTATTAGGATTGCCGACCAAAAAACTCGAAGCAATCATCTATTATGAAAGATATGTTGTGATACGGAAAGGTATTGTTGATTCGGTCAACGATTTGGCATTGCTTTCGGAAGAAGAGTATCTGCAAATAATGGACGAGCTTCCAAAAGACAATCAATCGCTCGAAGATACGGATCCTAACAAGTTTATAGCAAAAATCGGAGCAGAAGCCATCTATGACTTGCTTGTTCACCTTGATTTGGATACTTTGTCTTACGACTTGCGTAATCAAGCAATGACAGATACTTCCCAACAACGTAAAGCAGAGGCGCTTAAACGCTTGCAGGTTGTTGAATCTTTTCGTGCTTCAAAAGGAAGAAACAAGCCGGAATGGATGATTGTGAAAGTCGTTCCTGTGATTCCACCTGAATTGCGCCCGCTCGTGCCTCTTGACGGAGGTCGTTTCGCTACTTCGGATCTTAACGATTTGTATCGTCGAGTGATTATCAGAAACAACCGTCTGAAAAGACTTATGGACATCAAAGCGCCCGAAGTAATCTTGCGTAACGAAAAGCGCATGTTGCAGGAAGCAGTTGATTCCCTGTTTGATAACTCACGTAAGTCAAGTGCCGTCAAATCGGATGCCAATCGTCCGCTCAAATCGTTGTCCGACAGTTTGAAAGGCAAACAAGGACGTTTCCGGCAGAATTTGCTCGGTAAACGTGTCGATTATTCTGCCCGTTCGGTTATCGTTGTAGGTCCGGAACTCAAAATGGGCGAATGCGGCATTCCGAAAGATATGGCGGCAGAACTTTACAAACCGTTTATTATCCGTAAGTTAATCGAAAGAGGTATTGTAAAAACAGTTAAATCAGCGAAGAAAATAGTTGATAGAAAAGAACCTGTCGTATGGGATATTCTCGAATACGTAATGAAAGGACATCCGGTGCTGCTGAACCGTGCTCCTACATTGCACCGTCTTGGAATTCAGGCATTTCAACCGCGAATGATTGAAGGAAAAGCTATCCAGCTTCATCCACTTGCATGTACAGCGTTCAACGCTGACTTTGACGGAGATCAGATGGCTGTGCACTTGCCGCTTGGTAACGAAGCTATCCTCGAAGCGCAAATGTTGATGCTTAATTCGCATAACATTCTGAATCCTGCAAATGGCGCTCCGATTACAGTACCTTCGCAAGACATGGTACTTGGTTTGTATTATATTACAAAAATACGTCCTAACATAAAAGGCGAAGGAATGATGTTCTACGGACCCGAAGAAGCAACTATTGCATACAATGAAGGAAAACTTAATATTCATGCCTTGATAAAAGTTTATGTTGATGATTTGAATGATAAAGGCAATATTGTCAAGAAACTAATTGAGACGAGCGTTGGTCGCTTGATGGTGAACGAATTCATCCCAAAGGAAGTAGGTTACGTAAATGAAGTGTTGGGAAAAAAAGCATTACGCGATATTATCAGTAATATTATCAAAGTATGCGGTGTAGCTCGCACATGTCTGTTCCTTGACGACATCAAGAACCTTGGATATTACATGGCATTCAAGGGAGGCTTATCGTTTAATCTGGCCGATGTGCTTATTCCGAAAGAAAAGGAAGACTTGGTGAAGGAAGGCTATGATGAAGTAGAGCAGATAGTTGCAAATTACAGCATGGGATTTATTACCAATAATGAGCGATATAACCAGATTATCGATACTTGGACACACGTAAACAGTCGTTTGTCAAAAATTCTTATAGACCAGTTAAGCGCTGATAACGACGGATTTAATTCAATATACATGATGATGGATTCGGGGGCGCGTGGTTCTAAAGAACAGATTCGTCAGCTTTCCGGTATGCGCGGTTTGATGGCTAAACCCCAAAAGAGTGGCAGCGAAGGTGGTCAGATTATCGAAAACCCTATTCTCTCGAACTTTAAGGAAGGCTTGTCGGTGCTGGAATACTTCATATCAACACATGGCGCCCGTAAAGGTCTTGCGGATACGGCTTTGAAAACCGCCGATGCAGGATACTTGACACGTCGTCTTGTCGATGTTTCGCACGATGTAATCATTAATGAAGAAGACTGCGGTACGTTGCGCGGTTTGACATGTACGGAATTGAAAAACAATGAAGATGTTGTTGCCACACTGTACGAACGTATTTTGGGGCGTGTTTCCGTTCATGATATTATTCACCCGATTACAGGTAAAGTAATCGTTAAATCAGGAGAAGAAATTCGCGAAAATGCAGCGCAGGCAATAGAAAATTCTCCTGTTGAAAGCGTTGAAATACGCTCGGTGCTTACTTGCGAATCAAAAAAAGGCGTTTGTGCAAAATGTTACGGACGTAACCTTGCAACCGGTCAAATGGTGCAAAAAGGCGAGGTGGTGGGAGTTATTGCAGCCCAATCCATCGGCGAGCCGGGGACGCAGCTCACGCTTCGTACGTTCCACGTGGGCGGTATCGCATCAAATATTGCAACCGAAAATAATCTTGTTTCAAAATATGATGGTATTCTTGAAATTGACGAATTGCGTACCGTTTATTCCGAAAGCGATAAATGTAACATCGTTGTCAGTCGTCTTGCCGAAATGCGTATTGTTGAACCGACTACGAAGATTGTACTGAATACACACAATATTCCTTACGGTTCCAAATTATTTTTCAACCCCGGAGATACAATCAAGAAAAGTGACAAAATCATAGAATGGGACCCGTTCAATGCCGTAATTATTTCGGAAGCAGACGGTAAGATTGCTTTTGAAAGCATGGAGGAAAACAGTACCTTTAAGATTGAAAGCGATGAAGCAACCGGCTTGAAAGAGAAAATCATTATCGAATCAAAAGATAAAACAAAGGCGCCGTCAGCGCACATTGTTGATTCAGGGAATAATACATTAAAGAATTATTCTTTACCGCTCGGCGCACACATTACCAAGTCGGAGGGTGATATGGTAAAAACAGGTGAAGTATTGGCTAAAATACCTCGTGCCGTTGGAAAAACGGGCGACATCACTGGTGGTCTTCCTCGTGTAACGGAATTGTTTGAAGCACGCAATCCGTCCAATCCGGCAATCGTTTCGGAAACGGATGGCGAGGTGATATTCGGAAAAATCAAACGCGGTAATCGTGAAATTATCGTAACTTCAAAATTAGGCGAAGAAAAGAAGTACATGGTACCCTTGTCCAAACAGTTGCTGGTGCAGGAAAACGATTATATCCGTGCAGGTATGCCGCTTTCGGACGGAGCAATTACTCCCTCGGATATTCTCGCAATCAAAGGACCTACAGCCGTTCAGGAATATATCGTGAACGAAGTACAGGATGTTTACCGTCTGCAAGGCGTGAAAATCAATGATAAACACTTTGAAGTAATCGTCCGCCAGATGATGCGTAAAGTTGAAGTTGTTGATCCGGGAGATACACGATTTCTTGAACAACAAGTAGTTGACAAACTCGAAGTTATGGAAGAAAACGACCGTATCTGGGGAAAGAAAGTTGTTATTGACAGCGGTGATTCTCAATACATGAAGCCCGGGCAGATAGTGACGGCTCGAAAATTGCGGGATGAAAACAGCCAGTTGAAACGTAAAGACTTGAAATCCGTACAAACGCGCGATGCAATTCCTGCCACTACAAATCAGATTTTGCAAGGTATTACGAGAGCAGCTTTGCAGACAACGAGCTTTATGTCGGCCGCTTCCTTCCAGGAAACAACAAAAGTGCTCAACGAAGCAGCGATTAACGGAAAGACCGATTATCTCGAAGGTCTGAAAGAAAACGTAATTTGCGGACACTTGATACCTGCTGGTACCGGACAGCGCGAATTTGAACGTATTTCAGTGGGCTTGAAAGTGGATTTTGAGCGCAATGCTTCAATACGTGCATCACGATTGAAAGGTGAAGATATGGGCATCAAAATGGAATATAAATAAAAAATAATTTATATTCCCAAAGAAACCATGTTGGACAATGCGCAAAAAGCAATAATAGCCGTATCGAAAGGCAGGGACTTATGTATTATTCCCAAAATGATTAACAGACACGGTTTGATTACCGGTGCCACAGGTACCGGTAAGACTTGTACATTGCAAAATATGGCCGAAACATTCTCTGCTCTGGGTATTCCCGTCTTTATAACGGATATTAAGGGCGATTTGTCGGGAACAGGTAAACCGGGTGGAAATAATGTTTACCTGCAGAAAAGCGTCGATAATAATAATTTAAAAACCAAAGGTTTTGAGTATAAAAGTTTTCCGGTTGCGTTTTGGGATATTTTCGGCGAACAGGGGCATTCTCTAAAAACTACCGTTTCGGAGATGGGACCTATATTGCTCGGTCGACTGCTTGATTTGAATGATACACAGAGCGCGGTGCTGACAATGATTTTTCGTATTGCTGACGATGAGCAACTTCTGCTTTTGGATTTGAAAGACCTGAGAAAAACGGTTGAACATATAGGTCTTGAAAGAGCCAAATACACAGTTTCTTGCGGGAATATTTCGCCGGCAAGCATCGGGGCTATTCAAAGGGGTCTCCTGAATCTTGAAGAACAGGGCGCAGACAGGTTTTTCGGCGAACCGGCTTTTGATATTTTTGACTTCATGCAAACACAAGGCGGAAGAGGCGTCATTAATATTCTTGCAGCCGACGAACTGATAAACTCGCCGAAAGTTTATACTTCATTTCTTTTGTATCTGTTATCGGAACTTTATGAGCAATTGCCGGAGGTTGGAGATTTGGACAAACCGAAACTTGTTTTCTTTTTCGATGAGGCGCATGTTTTGTTCAACGATATTTCAAAGGCGTTGCTTGATAAAGTAGAACAGGTTGTTCGTCTGATTCGTTCAAAAGGCGTTGGTGTCTATTTTTGCACACAATACCCTCTTGATGTACCGATTACAATACTTGGACAACTTGGTAACAGGGTGCAGCACGCCTTGCGTTCCTTCACTCCACGCGATCAAAAAGCCATTTCGACAGCCGCTTCGACTTTCCGTCAAAATCCGGCTTTCAATACCGAAAAAGCAATAACGGAACTTGCAATCGGCGAGGTTCTTGTGTCATTTTTTGACGAAAAGGGAAGCCCAACAGTAGTCGAACGTGCAACTGTTGTTCCGCCCGAAGGACAAGCCGGTCCCCTCACTCCCGAAGAACGCCGGCGCATCATGCAAGCCTCGCTCGTCTTCGGTAAATACGAAAGGACGATTGACAGAGAGTCAGCTTACGAAAAGTTATCTGCAAAAATGGAACAAGCGCAAGTTGAGCAGGAAGAGGCTAAACTTCGGAAAGAAGAAGCAAAGCGACAAAAAGAAAGAGATAAACAGGAACGGACAGAACGCATGGAACAGGAACGCGCCAAACGTCAGGCTAAAAAAGAAAGAGATAACAGTCTGATGGGCAGTCTCACAAAAATGGTTACAACACGCGCCAAACGTGAAGCTGTTAATACCGTCTTTAAACTGGGACGCGGCTTGTTCGGATCGCTTCTGAAATGAAAAATACATTTCTGTTGAAATAATTTTCAAGAAAAACGTATTAAAAAAAAATGTATATCCGTTGTTTCGTCCAAAATAATTATCTTTGCACAGAGTAAACAATAAGAGGAATGAATTTATTGAATTTTGTAAAGCAATATCCGGATGAAGCAAGTTGCCGGTCAAAGTTTAAGGAATATCGCGATAAAGAGGGCGTGATATATCCTCATTGTGGAAGTAAAGAACATTACTGGAAAAAAGACAGGGAAAGTTATGAGTGTAAAAAATGCAGAAGACGTCAAAGCTTGCGCGCAAATACAGTCATGCATGGTTCACAATTACCGTTTCGCTATTGGTTTATATCTATTCATCTGTTGACAGGTACAAAGAAAAGTTTCCCGGCCTCGGAACTTCAACGTCAATCAGGGCATAAACGCTATGAGCCGATATGGAAAATGCTGCATAAATTACGTGGAATAATGGGTCGTCGAGATGAATTATACACTTTATCGGGCGTAATAGAGTTGGATGAGGGCTTCTTTTCAACCGAAATACGGGAAGAAGAAAAAGATAAGCCGTTGAAACGGAGTCGTGGCAGTCAAAAGAAAAGCAAAGTACCTGTAATGGCAGAGAGCGAGCCGGTAGAAGGGGTAAAGACGAAAAACGGTAAACCACGAAAAGTCGGACATCATAAAATGATTGTCATTGATGACTTGAAGTCGGAAACAATAACTCCTGTCGTTGAGGAAACGGTATCCGGCTTTTCAATCATTGATTGCGATGATTCAACCTCTTCTGTGAAGTTGAAAAATATAGTGGAAGAACATCGTCCACAGGTAATACCCCAAAATGAAATCGAAAAAACGCTCCCTTGGGTTCATCTATCTATAAGCAATGCTAAACGTATGCTGCTTGATATTTTTCATGACATCAAGTCCCAATATCTGCAAAATTATCTCAATGAATTCTTCTATAAGTTTAATCGGAGGTATTTCGGAGAATTTCTGTTTGACAGGCTTATGATTGCTGCCGTATCATACAAAAATGTATTTAGGTGAAACAACGGATATACATTAATAAA
>JAITJX010000121.1 GCA_031278765.1 Tannerella sp.
ATTTGCGAAATTGAACATTCCAGACGCCGCTCTGCGGTAAACTTTCTGATAAACCTGTTTGCCGGACTGGCTGCATACAGTTTCTTTGAGAAAAAACCGGCTATAAAGTTTGAGCGTTCACTGCCCTCCGGACAGTTCGAATTGTTCTATTAATCAACAAATTATACGTTAAATTTATAAATCGGCCAATGCTCGAAAAAAAAAATCGAGCTAAAACTTTTGTGTTTCTTTCTGTGAAAAGCATATGTTAAATTTTTTTAATTCATTACATCGAACTCAGGTTAGAAGAAAGTTATGCCTAAATTTTGAAAATACGGATAAGAATTTTTTCTCTAACACAAAGATTAATTTTATCTTAACCGTTTTTTTTCGGAATTTTACAATAAGTTGCTTTATGGCAATTTTTTCCTGATTGCCAAATTTTGATTTACCGGACTTTGCTTGTTTTTAGCGGTCTAATAATATACAATTCTTTTTTTCATTTAATTACTCTGTTCTGCAACGGTACAAAAGTGTTATTTTTTTTATTTTTTTTTTCATATTTTTTGCACATTCAAATATTTGTTTTATCTTTGCCGCATAATTTACATTAAGAAAAACTAAAATGATTAGAACTTTAGAATATGGAAATAAAGCGACAGCGATTATGTCTCAGGAGATATCATCTTCCGAGAACCTTCATATTCCGAGAACATTCATACCCCCCCCCCTGTATTCTGTTGTAAATCAGAAATTTGTAAACAAAATAAAATATATTATATTGACAAAAAGTCTGTTGGATTCATCGTTGGGAAAAGGTGTAATATCTCATTCCGTTCATTGCTGTCAATTCACTCAAAGCTCAAAGGATAATCGACTTGCCAATAGAAAATTTAAACGCAAACTGTATTTTAATAAAAAAGCGTCGTGAAATCATTAATTTATAATTTAAAATTATTAACTTATATTAAATCTTATGTTATGTATTAGAAAAAGAATGAAAAAATTTGTTGTATCTTGTTGCATGTTAGCCATAACAGTCGCAGCAGGAGCACAGCAGCTGTCCGTAAGAGGAAAAGTTGCGGATGTAGACGGTGAGTCTTTAATCGGAGCATCAATTCTGGTAAAAGGCATACAGAAAGGAGTAATTACAGACACGGAAGGGAACTTTCAGCTGTCAGATGTTCCTTCAAACGCAATATTGATAGTGAGTTACATTGGTTATCAGACAAAAGAAGTGCCTATAAACGGCAAAGATCAGTTCAATATCGTGCTCGAACCCGATGCAAACACTCTGCAGGAGGTAGTAATAACCGGTATGACGAAATTTGACAAACGTTTGTTTACCGGTTCTTCCGCACACTTGCAGGCAGCCGATGTTAAAATTGACGGTATAGCCGAAATAAGTCGCGGTTTGGAAGGACGTGTAGCTGGCGTATCGGTAGTAAACGTATCCGGAACTTTTGGAGCTACTCCTAAAATTTTAATTCGTGGAGCTACTTCTATTTCCGGCGATTCGCAACCTTTATGGGTTGTAGACGGCGTGATTGTAGAAAATGTGATTGAGGTAAGCGCCGACCAAATAGCTTCGGGCGATGCCGAAACAATTCTGAGTTCTGCCGTTGCCGGTTTAAGCGCCGACGATATTGAAACCTGGGATGTATTGAAAGATGCTGCCGCAACTTCCATTTACGGCGCAAAAGCCAAATCGGGCGTGATCGTTATCACAACTAAAAAAGGTAAATCGGGTAAATCCACTATCAATTACACCGGTGAATTTTCAACTCGTTTGATACCGAGTTACAGTAATTTCAATATCATGAACTCTCAGGATCAAATGAGTGTATATCAGGAAATGGAACAAAAAGGCTGGCTTAATTTCAGCCAGACATTCCGCGATAAGGAAACCGGCATTTACGGGAAGATGTATCAATTGATGAATACCTACAATCCTGAAACCGGTACATTTATGCTTCTGAATACGGAAGCCACAAAGAATGCCTACCTTCGGGAGGCCGAATACAGGAACACCGACTGGTTTCAGGAACTGTTCAATAATTCGATCTCCCAAAACCATTCCGTCAGTCTTTCGGGTGGAAATGACAAGTCAACTTATCGCGCGTCGATAAGTATTTTGAACGATCCCGGCTGGTACAAACAAAGCAATGCCCGTCGTTACACTATCGGTTTGAAAGTGGATCACAAGGTGAGCAAGACCATTGATTTTGAAATCGCGCCGCGTGTTTCTTACCGTAAACAAAGAGGACCCGGCACGCTGGGCAGAGTTACGGATGTGGTTTATGGAGAGATTGGCCGTGAGTTTGATATCAATCCATACAGTTATGCTTTGAATGCCTCCAGGACTTTAGATCCGGATGAAACTTACACCCGCAATTATGCTCCGTTTAATATTTTCAGCGAATTGGACAATAACTATATGGATTACAATCTGGCGGATATCACCACGCAAGGTTCATTGACATGGAAAGCGTTCAAGGGCTTTGACGCCACATTGTTGGCGTCGGTCAATTATCAGATGGCAAGTATGGAACACAATATTACCGATAACGCCAATCAGGCTATGGCATATCGCGCCATGCCGGATGCAATCATTCGAGATAACAATCCATATTTGTATAAAGATCCGGATTATCCATACAGTTTGCCAATCACGGTACTTCCCTACGGCGGTATTTACTACCGTCAGGACAATAAAGCCTTGTCTTATCAGTACCGTTTATCAGCCAATTATTCAACCACTATTCAAGACGACCATCTTGCATCTATTTACGGCGCAGCCGAAATGACTTCTGCAGATAAGGATAAGACTTGGTTTCGCGGTTGGGGACGTCAATATACCAAAGGAGACGTGCCGGTGTATGCTTACGAGGTATTTAAAAAAGGACAGCAGGATGGTAGCAAATATTATGAATATATTCCTTCTTACGATCGTTCCATGGCTTTTTCTACCAACTTGAATTATTCTTATAAAGGAAAATACAGTTTGATGGGAACATTTCGTTACGACGGTTCAAACCGTTTGGGGAAAGCCCGTTCGGCAAGATGGTTGCCGACCTGGAATACCGGAACTGCATGGAATGTTCACGAAGAATCGTTTTTTGAGAATTGGAAACCCAAATTTTCGCATCTCAAATTTTTTGCTTCTTACGGTTTGACTGCCGATCGCGGAGGCGTCACCAATTCACAGATCATTATCCGTTCCCAAAACACGTGGCGGCCGGAAATCGCTGCTCAAGAACCGGAGTTGTATATCTCCAGTTTGGAGAATAGCGAATTGACTTACGAAAAGAAATATGAATTGAATATCGGTACGGAAATGGGATTGTTGAACAACCGTATCAGCGTGGACTTGCAGTATTTCCGTCGTCACAATTTCGATTTGATAGGACGTATTGATGTTATCGGAGCGGGCGGAACCATCCAGAAAAGCGCCAACGTGGCTGCCATGGATACGCGAGGGTGGGAAACGACCCTCAGTACGAAAAACATCGTTTCCGAAGATTTCCGGTGGACTACAACATTCATCCTTTCCGATATCCGTCTCAAAATTGTCGATTTGAAAAATGACCAAAGAGTGATTGACTTGATCAGCAATACCGGCAGAAACTTCGGAAAAATAGGCGATCCGCGACGGGTATTATATTCCGTGCCTTTTGCAGGATTGGACGAAGACGGGTTCCCCACTTTCTATAATGAAAACGGCGAACGTGTGAAGAATGTTTACCTGCAAAACAAAGAAAATCTGGATTTCCTGAAATATGAAGGTTCTGCCGATCCTACTACTTTCGGCAGTCTGGGCAATATTTTCAATTACAAAGATTTTCGTCTGAATGTTTATATCACCTACTCATTCGGAAACAAGTTACGTCTGGATAAAGCGTTCAATCGTTATTATACCGATTTTACGGCAATGCCCAAAGAATTTAAAAACCGCTACATATTGCCGGGCGACGAGCAATACACCAATATCCCGGTTATTCCAACTTCACGTCAGACGGCTAATATCAGCGACTTGCGTTATGCGTATAATATCTACAACTACTCAGATGTACGCGTAGCCGATGGCGGTTTTGTCAGGATGAAAGAAATTTCCCTGACTTACAACATCCCCAAGAGATTAATTTCACAAGCAGGGTTTAACAACCTTTCGCTCAAATTACAGGGGACTAACCTGTTTTTGCTGTATGCCGACTCCAAACTGAACGGACAAGATCCCGAGTTCAACAATTCGGGCGGCGTGGCTGCGCCTATGGCCAAACAATTTACATTTACACTTTCATTCGGATTATAAAAATATGAAAATTATGAAGAAAAAATCTATATTATTGTTTTCGTTGCTATTGGTATTATTCACTCCGGCATGTGACGATTACCTGGACGTAATGCCCGACAGCCGTACCGAAATGGATACCGACGAAAAAATAGCGAACTTGTTGGTGAGCGCTTATCCTGCTCACAATTTTGTTTACACGACCGAGATGTCGTCAGACAATACCGACTGGAAAGAAAGTACTTTAACATCGGCCAATACCGTACAGGAACAATTGTTTGCGTGGGAAGATGTGAGAGACAATTCTGGTAACGATTCTCCCGAAGATTTCTGGGTATCTTCTTATAGCGCCATTTCCGCAGCCAATCATGCTTTGCAAAAAATTCAGGAATTAGGCAATCCGGAACGACTTGACGCTCAAAGAGGGGAAGCGCTGATGGTTCGCGCCTACAATCATTTTTATCTTGTAAATGTTTTCGGCAAACATTATTCCGAAAAAACAAGTGAAACAGATTTGGGCGTGCCTTATGTAGAGGAACCGGAAACGAAGGTAAACCCGCCATACGAACGGGTTTCCGTTGCTGAAGTTTACCGCAGGGTGGAAAGGGATATGCTGGAAGGTTTGTCGTTAATTGACGACAATGCATATACGGTTACCAAGTATCATTTCAACCGCAAAGCCGCTTACGCTTTTGCTGCCCGTTTTTACCTTTTTTCTCGCCAGTACGATAAGGTGATCCAGCATTCCAACCTGGTTTTGGGAGACAATCCCGTGGAAATGATACGTGACATGAAGCAATTTCCCACTTTAACAAGCGATTTTCAATCGAGAGCAAAGCATTATGTAAAAATGGAGCACAACGCCAACCTGTTGATATCCTCTCTAAACAGCAGTATTTACTCTTTTGGAAATTATAACTCCGGAAAGAAATATCTTCATTCGAAATTTATCGCCGCTTACGAAACTCTTCAGTCCCCGGGAATATGGGGCGCTTACAGCAGTTCCCTGTATTACCTGCCGTCCATTTCCTATACGCATTATATTACTATTCCCAAGATTCCTTATTATTTTGAATACACTAATCCGGTAGCCAAAACAGGATATGCACATTCAATCTATGTAGTGTTTTCTGCCGACGAAACTCTTTTATGTCGGGCAGAAGCCTATATCATGAAAGAAGATTACAGCAATGCTCTGAAAGATTTGAATCTTTGGATAACGAGCCACATGTCTAACGGAACAGTTCTGACAAGGGACAAGGTCAATGATTACTATTCCGGTCTGGAAATTTACAAGCCGGAAGAACCGACGCCAAGGAAGCCTTTGAATCCGGAATTTACGATTGTTTCCCCCGAACAGGAGAATTTCCTGCATTGCCTTTTGCATATCCGGCGCATTGAAACCATTTACGACGGTTTGCGCTGGTTTGATGTGAAACGTTTCGGCATCAAAATCTATCGTCGCTACCTGAACGCCAACGATCTTGTAGAGACGGTACTGGATTCTTTGACGGTGGACGACCCGCGCCGCGTCATTCAGATTCCGAAGAGTGTAATAGACGCCGGATTAACGCCTAATCCGAGAAATAAATAAGAAACACATAATAAATAAAAGAATGATTATGAAAAAAACAGGAATATATTTGACTGTGCTACTCCTTTCCGCTGTTTTCTGGTCCTGTAAAGAAGACAAACTCAGCAGCGAGAGTATTTTTAAAGATCCCGATCCCTCAACAATGACGGAGTTTGACAAATGGATACTGAACAATTATACATACCCGTATAATATTTTGTTCAAATACAAGATGCAGGACATCGAATCGAACAAGGATTACGAACTGGTCCCTGCGGAAATCGACAAGGCGATTGCCATGGCCAAAATAATCAAACACCTCTGGATCGAAGTATATGACGAAGTCGCAGGAGTTAATTTTACCCGGGCATATATCCCCAAGATTATACATCTCATCGGTTCGGGCGCTTACAACAGCAACAATACCGTGCTGCTGGGTACGGCCGAAGGTGGAATAAAGGTTACGCTCTACCGGATTAACAACCTTGATCCGGCTACGGTTACCGCAGAAGAACTGACCTCAAACTACCTGAGAACCATGTTCCACGAGTTTGCGCATATTCTGCATCAAAACAAGAACTATTCTGAAGAATTTGCACAACTCTCCAACGCCTATTATGTTTCCGACGACTGGAGTGAATCCTCTGAAACGCTCGATAAAGCCTACAAGCTAGGATTTATAAGCCGTTATGCCAGAAAAGAACCCAACGAAGATTTCGTGGAAATGATTGCTTATTTCGTCGTGCGCGGACAGGCCAATTGGGATAATATACTGAAAGCGGCGGAAAAAACAGATCCCAACGCCGAAGGGCCCGATGGCGCCGCTATTATCCGGCAAAAATTCGCAATAATACAAAGCTATCTGAAAGATGCATGGAATATTGATATTTATGAACTGCGCAGTGTGTTCGAAAAACGGACGACCACTTTGCACAGTTTGAATTTAACAACTTTTGAATAAGTATTATGAATAATTTTAAACAGGTATTTAATATGAAACGTATATATCATATCTTGCTATTAACTTCTTTTGCACTGACGTCATGCATACAGGACGAAAAAGACATATTCGACATCTCTGCTTCTGAACGGATAGTAAAAGCCATGAACGAATACAGAGAATTATTGACAAGCGCCGAAAACGGCTGGCTGATGGAATATTATCCTGAAGACAACCAGAAAATAGGCGGATATACCATGATTGCCAAATTTACCGCTGATGGCAATGTTGCTCTCAGTTGCGAGACTGAAACTTTTGTGCCGGCAAGACAGGTTGAAGTTTCCGAATGGGATATTTTTGTCGAACAGAGTGTCGTACTTTCGTTTTCGACATACAACAGAGTCATACACTATTTTTGCAATCCTTCAACAGCCGACGTCGACGGAATGGACTCAGACTATGAATTTATATTCTTCGAAGGCGATCACGACAGGATTGTCATGAAAGGAAAAAAACACGGCAACAAAGTAACCATGAGGCGAAATACAAGCGATTTTGACGCAAACGAGTATTATTCGCAGGTAGCGCAAATGGCCGACGTCGTTTCCGAATACGGTCAATTCCTCTTATACATCAAAGGCGATTCGATCGGCAACGCTCTCATTACAGACCGGACGCTGAATCTGAGATATCCGGTCGCCATTACAGACAACACTTTCGAGACCAAAACTAAAGTATTGTCTTATACTTTCACGCCGACAGGCATACGCCTCTACGAACCGTTTACAATGAACGGGACGACAATGGAAAATTTCGTATGGAACGCTTCTGCCGAAAGGTATGACTGTACCGATTCCGGCGCAGACGCTTATCTGAAAGCATTTTACCCCGACAATTTCCAGTTGAGATACAGCCAGTTCTTGGGACGATGGAAAATGGAATATTTCGGAGCAGGGGTATATACTCCTACAGCTCCGCGTTCTTCGGTCGAAGTCGAACTCACCCTCAGGAGAAAAAACGCTTCGTTCCTTATGATAAATGAGGAGTTTTTCTCTTTTGCGGGAATAGAATTTCTGTATAACTCCACAGATGGTACGCTGTCGTTCGTCAATTATAATGGAGGCGTCAATTACATAGACAACCGCAACAATGTATATGTCATGACCGCTGCCGTATCCGAAGGTTCGAGCGGCTATGCGTACTATACCAATTTGAACCCCTACGGATTCAACGGCGAATGGAACAGAGACAGAGAAAAACCTGTGATTACCCTCAAAACAAACGGACGCTATCCGACTGCAAATGCTATCATCCTGCGACTGTTTGCTCCCGATGGAACAAATGTCGGTACTTTCTCGGGAAATGCAGGCGGGTCTCGTTTTGTGAATATAGTCTTAACAAAAATAGATTAATTTATGATGCTTATGAAAAAAATAAATATGCTGTTGTGTACAGCCGTTTCCGCCCTGTTTCTTGGTGGATGCGAAGAAAATGAAGACCTTGGCGGCAGTTTCGCAGAAACACAGCTGACTGTCAAAAGCGCGAATGTAATCTTTTCGGCCGCCGCAGGGAGTGGAACCATTGTTGTGTCGGAAACTGAGGGCGCAATTTCCGCCGTCAGCGATCAGACGTGGTGCAAAGTTTCAGTCGCAAACAACACGGTTGCCGTAAACATCGATGCCAATAACTCTATATCGGGACGCACGGCGCTGATAACCCTCAAGGCGGACAGCAAAGAAAATCATGTCCCCGTAACCCAGGCAGGCGCCGTACTGACGCTCGCAACCACAACAGTGGATGTCGACGGAAAAGAAGGTCAAGCGAAAATATCCTTCGAGGCGGATATAACCGTAAGCTCCATCACCTCTCCTGACAACTGGATAACAGGCTTCGTCGAAGGACAGGAACTGACGCTGCAATTTCAGGCAAACCCAAGTTACAGCGAGAGCCGGACAGGCCAAGTCTCCCTCCATCTCGCAAACGGAACAATGTACGACCGGATAATGACCGTCACGCAGAATAAAAATTATTTTACGTACGAAGAACTTGAATACAAACACTTCCTTGGTGAATATACCATGAGTTATTCCACAAGCTATTCATCTGTGACGGCAAGCAGAAGCACAACCGTCACGCTGGTTCAGGCTGTCGAAGGAGAAACATATTATCTCGAAGGATTGTTGTCCGATGCAGACGAGGCGCTCGGAAATATCGTCGTGGGGTTTGTAAATGACGACAACGGGAAAGGCATTACCCTCAATGGACAGATAATATTTCAGCGGGAGAATGGAAACGATTTCTGGCTGGTTCCCCTTTCTAAAGTCAATACTTCGTCACGAAGCACAACATACGGCATGAGAGGAAATGTTGGCAGAGATGGAAAAATAATATTTACTATGGAAGATAATGGAAGATGGGCAAGCGTTATTGCCGGCCTTATACTCAGAAATTATGCCGGCTCGACATACACCAATGTTAACGGTAAAGACGGACAAGCCTATTACTGTTATCCCGTTCTTGTGAAGAAATTAACCACATAGGGAAAAACTCCGTGATTTTTTTAAAAAAGCCGTTTGAGAAATCAGACGGCTTTTTTTGACGTGTTTTCGCCTCCGTCAGGGTTAAGACGGGTTGCCCTGTTTTTTTATCCAAACATTCGTAATATCGCCGAAAACGATTTTGTGATACTTGCCGACTTCTTTGTAGGCGTCTGTAAAGAATTTGCGATTGTATTCCGCATAAACTTCTTTGAGATGAACCGTATGCGTTTGAGACAATTGACATTCTATAATCATAAACGCCTCTTTATAGGCCATTTTTCCGGAGGGCATGACAATGGCAGTCAATTTGGTTTCTTTCATTTTTTCGGTATCACGCCCCGATTTCTGCCCGAAAATCATGTAATCGTCTTTGTATTTGTCTTCAAAGAAACTCATCGTGTAAACCGAATCTTTCAAAATGATTTCGAGCGTATAGCGATTTCCACGTAATCCGCAAAATGTTACCGCTTTTCCCATCAGAATACCCATTCCGCCGTCGCCGGCGACCATTGAATTGTAACCTGTTTCTTTTCCGGAAGTGATTACAATGTTATACGTCTTAATCAAACCAACAATATTTTTGTCGATTTCTTCGGGAGTGATTTCCGTAAAAAGTTCGTCAAAAGACATGTTTTCTACCTCCGTTAACGCTGTTTTTACGATGCTGTCGGTTGCTTTTGACAGACTTTCATTTTGCTTCGATTTTTTGGCTTCTGTGCAATTTGCCCATCCGCAAATGATTAATAAAGAAAAAACAACATTTGTCCATCTCTTGATTTGTCTGCACACCAAAGAATAATAATTTTTAAATAACTGTTTCATAGCTCGTTTATATTTAATTCGTTACAAATATCTTTCGCTCCCTGTTCAAAAAGCGCTTTTATGCGGGCTTCATAGCGCTTTTCCACTTTTCCGCGCATAATCTTCATTGTACTGTTCACCAAACCGTTTTGTTCCGTGAACGGTTCGCCGACAACAGCTATCGCCGCCGGAAGCCAGCGTTCGGGAAACTGACCGGAAAAACAGCCTTCTTTCTTATATTCATCTATTTCGGCCTGAACTTTCCGTAAAGCGACTTTTTTGCCCTCCGGTAAATTCCAGTCAATATTCTGTTTCGTGACGAATGATTTCAGCTGTTCTTTGTTCGGAACGACGATTGCTACAGTATAAGGGCTTTGATTGTTGTATAAAACCACTTGTTCGATGAATTTAGACTGGTCGGCAAGCGCTTCTTCAATTCCTTCGGGGCTGTATTTTTCTCCATCGCTCGCTATCAGGAGACTTTTGAAACGTCCTGTGACGTACAGGAAACCGTCACCGTCCATATATCCCATATCGCCGGTATGAAGCCAGCCATCTACAATGGTTTCTGCCGTCGCCTTTTCGTTTTTGTAGTAGCCCGCCATTACATTTTCACCGCGAATAACAATTTCCCCCTTCTCGCAGTCAGGAAGTTCTTTCCCGTCAGGATCGCAAATCTTTAAATCCATCCATTTAACCAGGTGTCCCGATGAGCCGAGCTTGTGACGGTCCAAACTGTTTGACGAAATAATGGGAGTAGCTTCCGAAAGTCCGTATCCCTGCAACATTGGAATACCAATGGCATAGAAGAAGCGCTGCAAATCAATGTCAAGCAATGCGCCTCCGCCAATAAAAAATTTCAGGTTCCCGCCAAAAGCCTCGCGCACTTTTTTGAAAAGAATCCTGTCAAGCAAGGCAAGTACAGGTTTTTTGAGAATTTCCCATCCTTGACCTTTGTTATAGCCCTCTTTGTTGTATTTATATGCCAGTTTCATAGCCCAGTTGAAAAGTTTTTCCGTCTTTTCACCTTTTGAGCGAATAGAAGCTTCTATATTTTTGCGGAAGTTTTTAGCCAGCGCCGGAACGCTCAGCAATATGGAAGGTTTAAACTCTTTAATATTGACAGGTATATTTTTAAGCGTTTCCATCGGGCTGCGACCTGTTTGAACAGTCGCCACGCTTGCTCCGAAAGCCATAAAACTGTAAAAACCGGCCACATGCGCAAAGCAATGGTCAAGAGGAAGAATTATCAGGGTTCTGTAACTTGGCGTTATTGTCATTAAACTCAAAGCCTGTTCAACGTTTGCCGTATAGTTTCTGTGCGTCAGCATGACGCCTTTCGGGTCGGCTGTCGTTCCCGAAGTATAAGCAATATTGGCCAAATCATCGGGTTTTATCTGTGCAGTCCGTTCGATAACGGCGTCAGGATGCTCATCGAGGTATTTTTCACCCTTTTCAAGTATCTCTTTCAGGCCGATTTCCTTTGCTTCGTATTTTTCCTGTTCGTCCAGGATAATAATCTTTTTAACAGACGGCAGTGAATCTGTTATGGCGCGTATTTTCTTCAATTGCCCGCCGGAAACGATAACGTATGTTGTTTCCGAATGTTGAATTCTGAATATTAAATCATTGCTTTCTTCAAGTTTGATAGAAAGCGGAACGTTGACGGCGCCGGCGTGCAGGATTCCCAGTTCCCCCGTAATCCACAGGCTACGCCCTTCCGAGAGCAGGGCTACTTTTTCGCCCGTATTGACGCCAAGAGCAATCAAGCCGCCAGCCAGCTGATGCGCTTTTTGTCTGGTTTCGGCGAATGTTACAGCTTCAAACCGTTTGTCTTTTTTTTCCCACAGAAAAGGATTGGCGGCGTATTTATCAACGCTTTCATTTAGTAAATCAATGACAGTTGTACGTTTTTTCATCTTGTTTAAGGTATAAATTATTGATAATTATTTATTAAAATCTATAAAATGCGCCGAGTGAAACAATACCTTTATAGCCGATGCCACCTTCGAGATATGCTCCCAACGTGTTTCCGACTTTTATTCCTAAGGGAGTAAATTGAAAATCGGCTGTGTAGAGATTTTGCACCTTTTTATCCCTGTTATATGGCGTGTAATCCTGATGTAAATACAGAATACCTGCGCCGAAAAGTACATACAGTTTGAAATTTCTCCTGTTCAGGTAATAATATGAAGGCTCGAGCGCCATATTGGTATAAAATCTTTTCAAATTACCGTCGTTTTGATTCTCCACCTTTCCGGTCGCTTTTTCCAAACCGGCTGCAAGAGTTACGCCGATGCCAAATCTTTGTCTCGGAAAATATTTACAGCTCACGTGATACACAGGAGAGGCGGTATGTTTTTCAAAGTTTACCGCA
Organism: Tannerella sp.; assembly: GCA_031278765.1. GTDB lineage: Bacteria > Bacteroidota > Bacteroidia > Bacteroidales > Tannerellaceae > Tannerella. The sequence goes on from JAITJX010000121.1 coordinate 12,502, forward strand.
CCTGCAATATTGACAGCATTTAAAAAAACATCTCCCAATATAAATGCCACATTGCCCGTACTCCAAACACCTGCGCCAGCCGACATTTCGTACCTGCGCCCGTTTTTTTCCGCCTTCGTTCCCGTAAAGGATACAACAGCAGCCAGAATGATAATCAACAATAATTTTACTTTCATGCCTGTTTTTTTTGCAAAATTCTAAAAGTATCCGCCCGTATTTAAAAATGAAATATTTATCAATCTTTCTCCGAATACATAACATAAAAAATATCACATATTGAGAATTTTTCCACAAAAATACTGCATTTCAATTTGATTTGCAAAAAATACAGGAATTTATGTTTAAAAAAACAGGATCTCGCGCTCCGATGCACCCGAGTGCGGGAATAGAATACGATGTGCGGGACTTTATTGAGATATGAGTAACCTTGAGTCCGGGATAAGAAATAGCCGTTTACGGCTTATATATCAGTTGATTTTTAGCCGGAAAATATTTTTCTTATTCCGAACTCAGGTTATGAGTAAAACTTTTTTTCTTGAGGAAGAGACTTTTTTTCTTGAGGGAAAAACTTTTTTTCTTGAGAAAGAGACTTTTTTCCTCAAGCGGAAGACTTTTTTGCCCTGTTGGAAGACTCTTTTTCCTTAGTGGAAGACCTGTTTTCAGGGTGGAAAAGTTTTTTTCTTGAGAAAAAATCTTTCTTTCTTGAGAAAAAATCTTTTTCGCTCAAGAAAAAAACTATCTTTGCACGCTGTTTTTAAATAATAAAGTACATATATGCGTAAAGTTTTTTTCTTATTTTTTACACTGTTTTCGGTTTCATTCACCGTATATCCTCAAACAGATTCCGCCATCGGGCGATTTCTAAGCCCTCCGTACATGAATGGCGCTTCGGTTTCGATATGTGTCAAGGAGGCGGAGACGGGCGAGATCATTTACAGTTACGATGCCGAAAGGGAAGTTGTTCCGGCTTCGGTGATGAAAATTGTTACCACATCTTCTGCGGTGGAAATCCTGGGTGAAAATTTCCGCTTCGAAACGGCCGTGATGTATGACGGGAATATTGAAAACGGCGTATTGAACGGCAATCTTTATATCTGTGGAGGCGGCGACCCAACGACAGGGTCAAACGATCTGGGTGGAGATAAAAAAGCGGTTTTTAAAGAATGGCTGTCTGCAATAAAACAGGCAGGCATCAAAGAAATAAACGGCGATGTGATTGCAGACGAAAGTATTTTCGATACGGAAGGCATATCTATGAAATGGATGCGGGAAGACCTCGGAAGCTATTACGGACAAGGATGCTACGGGCTGAATATTTTTGATAACCGCTATTCGCTTGTTTTAAAAACCGGACAAAGCGGAAGCAAACCGGAAATCATCAAAACAGATCCTGACATGCAGGAAATCACTTTCCACAATTACCTTACAACGGGAAAAATAAACGGCGACAGCATTTATATAGTAGGATTTCCGTATTCAAACGAAAGATACCTGTATGGCGTTGTGCCGGCAAACAAAACAGGCCTGAGGTTCGAAGGAGACATTCCGGAACCGGCGCTGTTTTTATCTAAATATTTCACTGCAATACTTCAGAAGGAACAAATTTCGGTGTCCGGCAAACCTGCCTGTTACAGAATGTTGTTGCAGGAAGGAAAATGGAATCTGCAAAATCGTAAATTATTAACTACCACATATTCGAAACCTCTGAAAGAACTCATAAAAATCACCAACAGGATAAGCAGCAATCTTTATGCGGATGCTTTCCTGAAAACAATAGGGTTGAAATATAAAACCGGTGAAGTAATCTCTTCGTTCGACAGGGGGGTGAAAATGATACAAAAACACTGGAAAAAAAAGGGCATAGACGTCTCTTCGCTCTGGATGTATGACGGAAGCGGTCTTGCGCCGACCGACCGATTGACGGCAAAAATATTATGCGATATTTTGTCTTATATGAAGACGGAATCATCCTATTCAACTGTTTTCGTAGAATCCATACCTAAAGCCGGAATAGAAGGCACCGTCCGCAATACGCTTAAAGGAAGCAGGCTGCAGGGCGTAACCCGCCTCAAAAGCGGCAGCATGAACCGGGTAAGAAGCTATGCGGGGTACATAACAAAAGACGATAAACAATATGTGGCAGCAGTCGTTGTCAATAATTTTTCCTGTCAACAAAGTCAAATCAAGCAGGATATTGAACAACTGCTTTTGGCGTTGTTTTAATTTGAATATGAATTTTTCTGCAAAAAAACTTGTTTGTTTTTCGAGGAAATATGTTAACTTTGCATTTTTAACCGCTATGAATATCAAAATAAAAGAAGTAAGGACAAACAGAGAACTCCGGCAGTTCGTAAAGTTCAATATTAACCTCTACAAAGACAGTCCGTATCATGTGCCCGGACTGATAGACGAGGAAGTGATGACACTGTCGAGGGAGAAAAATCCTGCGTTTGAAACATGCGAGGCAATTTATTTTCTGGCATACAGGGACAATAAGATCGTTGGGCGAATCGCTGGAATCATTGTTCATAAAAGCAATGAGATATGGAAACAGAAATATGCGCGTTTCGGATTTGTTGATTTCATCGACGACAAAGAAGTTTCGGCAGCATTGTTCAATGCCGTAACGCAATGGGCAGCGTCGAAAGGTATGGAATACCTGCACGGCCCGCTAGGTTTCACCGATCTGGACCACGAGGGAATGTTGATTTACGGCTTCGACCAGCTAGGAACAATGGCTACGATATACAACTATCCGTATTATCCGCAGCACCTGGAAAATCTGGGATTTACGAAAGAACAGGACTGGAAGGAATACAAAATTTTTATTCCTGGAAAAGTCCCCGAAAGGCATCTTCGAATAGGAGAAATTGTTAAGCAAAAATATGGGTTAAAAATTTTGAAATTCAAGAAACGCAAGGAAATCTGGCCCTATGCCCGAAGAATTTTCGAAACGCTGAACAAAGCATATAAACCTCTTTTCGGTTTTACGCCGCTAAGCGACAAACAAATAAATTATTATGTCAAAATGTATATCCCGATGCTGCGCCTCGACTTGATCAGTATCATCATCAGAGAATCGGACGATACAGTGATTGGTTTCGGGATATCGCTTCCAAGTATGTCAAAGGCAATGAAAAAAGCAAAAGGATCATTTTTTCCGACGGGATTTGTTTATTTGCTGAAAGCGCTGTATTCAAAGCCCAAGGTAATAGATTTATACCTGATGGGCGTTCTCCCCGAATACAGGAATAAGGGCGTCAATGCACTTGTCATAAATGATCTGGCGCCGATTATGAATGCGTTTGGCTGCGAATACGCCGAAAGTAATCCCGAACTCGAAACAAACAATGCAATTCAGTCGCAATGGGATTATTTTAAAACCGAACACCACAAAACAAGACGTGCCTATATCAAACATATCTGAATTATGAACGAACAAAACAATACACAGAAAACGAACGAAGTAAGTTATGAAGACGATGATATAATCGGTCTCGACTGGAACGAACACATTCGCCGCCGTCCCGGAATGTATATAGGCAAACTCGGAGACGGCGCTTATGCGGACGACGGCATTTATGTGCTTCTGAAAGAAGTACTCGACAATTCTATTGACGAATATATGATGGGATTTGGAAAAAAAATTTCCGTAACAATAGAAGACGGTAAAGTAACGGTACGGGACTACGGTCGCGGCGTCCCACTCACCAAAGTGGTGGATGTGTCAAGTAAAATGAATACCGGGGCCAAATTCGACAACAAAGCGTTTAAAAAATCCGTAGGACTGAACGGCGTAGGCATCAAAGCCGTAAATGCACTAAGCATTTATTTTGCGATAGAGAGCTTTCGCGAGAGGGAGTGTAAAAAAGTTGAATACGAAAGAGCCGCTATCATCAACGAAACCGACATATTGCCGACAAAAGAAAAAAACGGCACCTTGATTTCATTTATTCCCGATATTGAAATATTTCCAAACTATCAATACAAGGAAGAGTTTGTGGATAACCTGTTAAAAAATTACGTTTTTCTGAACTCAGGACTTACAATTAATTACAATGGTAAAAATTTCTATTCCGAAAACGGACTGGCCGATTTACTGAACGAAACATTGACCTCCGAACCGCTTTATCCGGTTATCCACTTGAAAGATGAAGACATTGAAGTAGTTATAACACACAGCAATCAATACGGAGAAGAATATTATTCGTTTGTAAACGGACAGCATACAACGCAGGGAGGCACCCATTTGACCGCTTTCCGCGAATCTCTAAGCCGCACGACAAAGGAGTTTTACAATAAAAATTTTGAGTATGCCGACATTCGTGCAGGGATAGTTGCAGCAATAAGTATAAAGGTAGAAGAGCCTGTATTTGAAAGCCAGACAAAAACAAAACTTGGCTCTAAAGACATGTGTCCCAATGGTCCTTCGATAGGAAAATTCATTGGCGACTTCGTCAAGAAAGAACTTGATAATTATTTACATAAAAAAACCGAAACAGCAGATATCCTGCTAAAAAAAATAATCGAATCCGAAAAAGAACGCAAAGCAATCGCTGGAGTAACGAAACTTGCACGCGAAAGAGCCAAAAAATCAAATATAAACAATAAAAAACTGAGAGATTGCCGTATTCACTTGAATGATTTCAAAAACAACGATAAAAAAAATACGATAATATTTATCACCGAAGGTGATTCTGCAAGCGGTTCGATAACAAAAAGTCGCGACCCCAATCTGCAAGCCGTTTTCAGTCTTAGAGGCAAACCGCTGAACAGCTACGGAAGCACCAAAAAAATCGTTTATGAAAACGAAGAATTTAATCTCCTGCAAGCAGCTCTCAATATCGAAGACGGAATGGAAGGTTTGCGCTACAATAAAGTGATTATTGCAACAGACGCCGATGTTGATGGAATGCACATCCGATTATTGATTATTACTTTCTTCCTTCAATTTTTCCCCGATTTGATAAAGAAAAATCACGTATATATTCTGCAAACGCCGCTTTTTAGAGTTCGCAACAAGCAAAAAACGATTTATTGCTACTCGGAAGATGAAAAGCAGACAGCCGTAAAAGAACTCGGAAAAAACCCGGAAATAACACGCTTCAAAGGACTTGGAGAAATTTCACCTGATGAATTTCGGAATTTTATCGGTGAAGACATGCGCCTCGACCCTGTAAGAATGAAAAAGGAAGACCTTATAAAAGAAATGCTTGAATTTTATATGGGAAAGAATACGTCCGACCGTCAGAATTTTATAATAGACAACCTTGTGGTCGAAGAAGATTTGGCAAACTGAAAAAAATATGAAAAAAGCAATATTTCCAGGCTCATTCGACCCTTTCACAACAGGACATTACGCACTTGTAAAGCGTGCGCTTGCTTTTACCGACGAGATCGTGATTGCAATCGGAGTAAACATTGAAAAGAAAATGATGTTTACCGTTGAAGAGCGTATCGAAAACATACGGTTGATTTATAACAACAATCCTCGCGTTCAGATATCTGTTTACGAAAATTTGACCGCCGATTTTGCAAAAGAAATAAATGCGGATTATATTTTGCGCGGCGTGAGAAATATTACCGATTTTGAATACGAAAAAAATATGGCGGATATTAATCGAAAACTTGCGGGAATAGAAACAGTCATACTATTTTCCGAGCCCGAATATGGATATGTCAGTTCAAACCTTGTGCGCGAACTGAAAAAATTTGACAAAGATATTACAAGCTTAATCCCAAAAACAAAATAAAATAAAATGAATGAACTCAAAAATCGAAAATCAAGAATCAAGATGCTTAAATACATAATATTTAGTGCTTTATTTTTAAGTAATTCGTCTGTTTTTTCGCAGAGTGACGCGGAAAAAAGAAACATAGACAAACTGATAACTGCCTATTCAGCAATTACAAATCTGTATGTTGATAAGGTCGACAATCCGAAAATTGTCGAAAATGCAATACTGGGTATCCTTGAAAAATTAGATCCTCATTCTTCATATACGAATGCCGAAGAAACCCGTAAAATGAACGAGCCTCTTGAAGGTAACTTCGATGGCGTCGGCATTCAGTTTAATATGCTCACCGATACACTGTACGTAATACAGGTCATATCGGGAGGGCCTTCCGAAAAAGTAGGTATTCTGGCCGGCGACCGGATTATTATGGTAGATGACAGCTTGATAGCAGGTGTAAAAAAGTCCAGCAATGAAGTAGTTAAAATGCTGCGAGGCAAAAAGGGTACGGTAGTGCGCGTCAAGGTTAAGCGTGACAATATGCCCGATTTAATTGAATTTAAAATCACCCGCGACAAAATCCCTGTTTACAGTATCGACGCTTCTTATATGGCAGATAAAAAAACAGGTTACATCCGCTTGAGCCGCTTTGCCGTTTCATCGATCGAAGAGTTTGAAAAAGCTGTTACGAGTCTTAAAAAACAGGGAATGGAAAACCTTATCCTTGATTTGCAAAGCAACAGCGGCGGTTATCTCAATATTGCCTGTGACCTGACTGACGAATTTCTAAGTAAAGACAAACTGATCGTCTATACGAAAGGAAATTCGCAATTCCGACAAAACATTGCAACGGCGAAAGGCATGTTTGAAGAAGGAAAACTCGTCATCATGCTCGATGAATATTCGGCTTCAGCAAGCGAGATCCTTGCAGGAGCGATTCAAGACTGGGACAGAGGCGTTCTAACAGGCCGGCGCACATTTGGTAAAGGTCTGGTGCAACACCCCCTCATACTCTCCGACAGTTCCATGATACGGCTTACGGTTGCACGTTACTACACGCCTTCGGGACGAAATATCCAGAAACCTTATGAAAACGGTAATCTGTATGCCTATAATCACGATTTTACAGATCGCTACAACAGAGGCGAACTGACGAATGCCGACAGCATTCATTTCCCTGATTCCCTGAAATTTCATACGCTTGTGTCAAAACGGACGGTTTACGGTGGCGGCGGTATTATGCCAGATATTTTTATTCCGATTGATACAACGCGCACTACCGATTACCACAGCAAACTTGTGCGACAGGGAATTATTTATAAATTGGCCATGAACCATATAGATAAAAATCGCAAAGAAATGAACGCAAAATATACTGATTTCAAGAAATTCAACGATAATTTTTTCATAACGAAAGATATTCTGCAAACAATGAAAGAAATGGCGGCGGAGGAAAAAATCGAATTTGACGAAGAACAGTTCAATCAGTCGAAAAACCTGATTTCACTGCAGATAAAAGCGCTTATTGCTCGTGATTTGTTTGATATAAGCGAATATTATCAAGTAATAAACAAAGAAAACGACACCTATCAAAAGGCGCTTGAAATAATCAACAATGATAAAGTATATGGAGAAATTTTGGGAAATCAGTAATTATGCAGAAATATTTTTGAATTTTTGTAATGGATTTTATACACAATTATAACTTGACGGGATTAATCATCGGAATATCGACATTCTTGATTATAGGGTTGTTTCACCCCCTTGTCGTAAAGGCGGAATATTATTTCGGGAAGAAATGCTGGTGGGCATTCCTGATATGCGGGATAGCGTTCACAGCGCTATCCGTTATTTTTAAAAATCTGCTCATCTCCATATTGATGGGAATAATCGCTTTTTCATGCTTCTGGTCGATACTGGAAGTCTTTACTCAAACCAAGCGTGTAGAAAAAGGCTGGTTTCCTGCAAATCCGAAAAAAAAAGAAATGAAAATCATAATACAAAACGAATATGAAAAAAGCAATCAAAACGGAAAAAGCTCCAGCGGCTATCGGACCCTACAGCCAGGCAGTAAAAGCAGGTGATTTGCTGTTTGTCTCGGGACAGTTAGGCATTGATCCCGAAACGGGAAATTTTGTTGCAGATGGAGCAGAGGAACAAGCCAGACAGGCGTTCAGGAACATACGGGCGATCATCTCGGAAGCCGGATATGAAATATCGGATATTGTGAAAACGACCGTGTTTCTGTCCGACATGTCGGATTTTGCCGTTGTAAACGAAGTGTATGCAAGACAGTTTGACGGCGATTTCCCTGCGCGTTCTGCCGTAGCGGTTAAGACATTGCCGAAAAACGGGCTTGTTGAAATTGAAGTAATTGCAAGCAAATCAATATCCGGCTGACCATAAAAAAATACATGTCTCATCAACACACACACGATAGCAGTCATCCACACAAAAACGGAGCAATGGGAAACATTGCTGTTGCCTTTCTGTTGAATCTATTTTTCGTTTTCGTAGAACTGGCAGGAGGTATTATAACCAACAGCATGGCCATACTCTCCGATGCGCTGCACGATTTCGGCGATTGCCTGTCGCTTGCGATGGCATGGGCTTTCCAGAAAAAATCCACAAAAAAACGCGACCGGAAATATTCTTACGGCTACAAACGGTTTTCGTTGCTTGGCTCGGTTTTTCTTTCGGGAGTATTGTTCATCAGTTCTTTATTTGTATTAACAGAAGCATTCAAGCGTGTATTTGCCCCCGAACAGGTCAATGCGCGCGGAATGCTGTGGATTGCCCTCTTTGGAATCGTCATCAACGGATTAGCGGCGCTAAGGATGAAAAAGGGTACAACTCCCAATGAACGCGCCGTTTTCCTGCACATCATGGAAGACGTCCTGGGTTGGATAGCCGTACTGTTTGCAGGTGCCGTGATGATGTTCATTCAATTGCCGATCCTCGACCCGCTTCTTTCAATAGCGGTCAGCATCTGGGTACTGTACAATGTTTACGGAAATTTGCGGAATACATTCGCCATTATGTTGCAGGCAACGCCGGAAAACGTTGACGTCAATAACCTTGAAGAAAGAATTAAAGCCCTCGACGGCGTTATTTCCATTCACGACCTGCACCTCTGGACGCTCGATGGCGAATCACACATCATGACACTCCATGTCGTTACCGACAAGACCGACAGTGAAACATTAAAACATCAAATAATAAAAACGGCGACGCCTTTCCACATCAATCATGTGACAATCGAAATAGAAAATCCCGGTATCGAATGTTTTCATACCTGTGACTGACC
>JAITJX010000092.1 GCA_031278765.1 Tannerella sp.
AATTGTTTTCGTGGTTGATTTTAGTGAATACGATAATTTGCGTATAGGGGGATGCTTTTGCTTTTTTGTTACCTCTTTATGATTCTCCGATTTTATTTATCCCTTTCTGAATTGCTGAAAAAATATTGAAAATTTTATGTTTTTCTTATTTTTTTATAAATTTGCAGGCGAATTAATTACGTCACAATAAAAAATAACAGACTAAAAACTTATGATTTGGAATGAAACCATGGAATGCATGTCGCGCGAGGAAATGCGTAAGATACAGTCCATTAGATTAAAAAAAATTGCTGAACGGGTTTATCACAATACTCCGTTCTATCGTAAAAAAATGCAAGAATCAGGCATCACGCCCGATGACATTCAGTCGATTGATGACATCGTGAAATTGCCTTTTACCGCTAAGCAAGACCTCAGGGATAATTATCCTTTTGACCTGATGGCTTCGCCGATGTCGGAGATTGTGCGCCTGCAAGCATCGTCGGGTACGACAGGCAAACCTATTGTTGTTGGCTACACACGCAAAGACCTCAGTATCTGGGCAGAAGTTTCCGCCCGTTGTCTTACGGCTTATGGGATTACCAATCACGATATCATTCAAGTTTCGTATGGTTACGGTCTTTTTACAGGTGGTTTAGGCGCTCATTGTGGGGTGGAAAATATTGGAGGAACGGTTATCCCGATGAGTAGCGGTAACACGCAGAAGCAAATTCAACTGATGCACGACTTCGGAGCGACAGGATTGTGTTGTACGCCTTCGTATGCTCTCTATCTGGCGGAAACGATTCACGAATCAGGTATTCCGCTGGAAGAATTTAAGCTTCGTATCGGAGGATTTGGCGCCGAACCCTGGACTGAAAACATGCGAAAAGAACTTGAAGAAAAAATGAATATCAAAGCCTATGATCTTTACGGACTGACCGAAATCATCGGTCCGGGCGTAGGTGGAGAGTGTGATTACCAGGAAGGAACGCATCTCTGGGAAGATCATTTCTTTCCCGAAATCATCGACCCTGAAACACTCCAGCCGATCAAATCCGGTGAATTTGGCGAACTGGTATTTACGACTCTGACAAAAGAAGGTATGCCGATGATGCGTTACCGTACACGAGATCTGACACGCTTGCATTACGACACATGCAAATGCGGACGCACAGCCGTCAGAATGGACCGTATACTCGGACGTAGCGATGATATGCTCATTATCAGAGGTGTAAACGTATTTCCATCGCAGGTTGAATCGGTCATCCTCGAACTGGAGGAATTTGAACCTCATTATCTGATAATCGTTGACCGTGTGAACAATACGGATACTTTTCAAGTCAACGTAGAACTCAGGCAGGCTTATTATTCCGACGAGATGACAAAAATTGTCGCCCTGCGGAACAAAATCACTTCGCGCCTGCAAAGCGTGATCGGCATCAAACCTGATATCAAGATTGTCGAGCCACGCAGCATCGAACGCAGTCAAGGCAAGGCAAAACATGTGATTGACAATCGGAGGCTTGTATAAATCACATAATAATAAATACCATATTTTATGATAGGTGTTACATCCGGTTTCTTCAGACAAAGAAAATATGTATGATTTATTTGGCGATACCGGAATGTAATTGTTAATACATATTTTTGTAAACGTTTAATTATTGTAGATATAAAAAAAATTAATTATTTAGAATTATGATCATAAAGCAATTATCAATTTTTTTGGAAAATAGGAAAGGTCGCTTCACGGAAATAACCAAGCTGCTGGGAGAAGCGAATATAAATATGACGGCATTCACCGTATCGGAAAATTCCGACTTCGGCATATTACGTCTGATAGTTTCGGATGCCGAAAAGGCAATAGAAGTACTGCGCGACAATAAATACGCAGTCAATCAGGCAGAAGTGATATGCCTCAGATGTCCGAACAAACCTGGCTCGCTTGCACGTGCCATGGAAATCATTACCAACGCAGGTATTTTTATAGAATATATGTATGCTTTCGCGGAAGGTGAAGCAGCCAATGTGATTATCCGGCCGGAGAATCTGGAAAAATGTGTAGAAGTATTAACAAAAAATAAATTGGAACTTTTGGCCGCAAGCGATTTGTACCGTTTATGATTTATTAACCGATTTTTTGCGGAGAGTTCAAAATAAAATATTATCTTTGCACAGAAAAAAATAGATTCAAAGTGAAAAAAGTAATATTTATTTTATTGTCAATCATAATGTTATGTTCTTCATGCGGAGAATATAACAAGTTGTTGAAAAGTCAGGACCCTGATTTGAAATATTCTTATGCAAAGAAATATTTCAATCAGAAAAAATTTGTCCGGTCGGCAACGCTACTTGAGGATTTAATCCTCTACTTCAAAGGGCGCACCGAAGCGGAAGAATCGCTCTATTTGCTTGCGCAAAGCTATTACGGACAGAAAGACTATGTAACTTCATCAGAATATTTCAAGCAATACTATACGACATACCCGAAAGGTGAATTTGCCGAACTTGCAAGGTATTACGGGGCTTACGGCCTGTTTCTTGATTCTCCCGATCCCCGTCTCGACCAGACACAAACGCACGAAGCCATACAACAATTCCTGTTGTACCTGGAATTTTATCCACAAAGCGAACGCGCCAAACAAGCACAGGATATTCTTTTTGAATTGCAGGAAAAACTTGCTTGTAAGGAATATCTTGCAGCCAAACTTTATTACAATCTCGGTACGTATATGGGAAACAATTATCGTGCTTGCGTGATAACCGCCGATAATGTGCTGAAAAACTATCCCGACACGAAATACAAGGAAGAATTGAGATATTTGATGATATGTTCGAAATACGAACTTGCAGTCGTCAGCGTTGATGAACGATTGCAAGGACGTTACAGAGATGTGGTTGATGAATATTACAATTACATGAATGAGTTTCCGGAAGGAAAATACAAAAAACAGGTTAAAAAATATTACGAATTTGCAAACAGCAAAATATTAAAGAATTATTAAACAAATATAAAATATGGATTATCGAAAATCAAAAGCGCCATTGAACACCGTTTCCCGCAACATGAATGGAATGTGGAAAGAAACGGGAAATATTTATGAAACAGTTGTCATCATAGGCAAACGTGCAAACCAGATTTCAGCGGAGATAAAGCACGAGCTCGACAAAAAACTGCAGGAGTTTGCCTCGTTCAGCGACAACCTTGAAGAAGTGTTTGAAAACTGTGAACAGATAGAGATTTCACGCTTTTACGAAAAACTCCCCAAACCTACTCTGATAGCAACAAAAGAGTATGATGACGGCTGTCTTTACTGGAAAAGTCCGATAAAGAAAGATATTTCCGGATAATTAACCTCTTTTTGAACTTGTAGAATTATGATACAACGCATACAGACAGTTTACCTGTCGCTTGTAGCAGGACTTTTTGTCGTACTGCTATTTTTGCCGCTTGTTTTCATTCACTCTGGTGATTCGACATATATCCTGACGCTTTGTACGGTGAAATCAATATCCAAAGCAGTAAAAGTTGTTTATTTGACATTCCCGCTTGCCATTACGGCAACCGTGATAGTCATATTGTCTCTGATTGCCGTTTTCCTGTATGGGAAGCGCAAACTTCAGAGACGGGTTTGCCTTGCAGTTTTCCTGTTGATACTGGTATTTTGCTTTCTTGCGGGTTATTATTACATGGTAGCGGTAGACAAAATTCCGGAAATAGGTCGAAATGTCATGACGAATCCAAGTATCTGGGCATCCTTCCCTGTTATTGCAGGTATATTAAGTATATTGGCGATAAATAAAATTAATACCGACGAAAAACTTATCAGGTCGCTGGATAGGATAAGATAAATAATTGTTATATTTCCAAAATGATCTATTTTGAGATGAATAAAAAACATAAAATAGCCCTTTTTTATTATTCTCAAACGGGGCAAGCTCTGGCAATCGCAGAGAAGGTTTGCGAGCCGCTTGTACGGTTGGGTTGCGAAGTCGTCTGCAAGGAAATTGTACCCGAAACGCCGTATCCGTTTCCTTGGACTGCGCAGGATTTTTTTCAGGTTTTTCCGGAATCAAGACTTGGTATAGCATGTCGTCTGAAACCGATTGACCTGAGTAACGTCAGAGATGCCGGTCTTGTAATTATTGCAGGTCAAAGCTGGTATTTGTCGTGGTCTGTGCCATTGCATTCATTTTTCCTCTCAGACGAGATCCGGGTCTATCTGAAAGGGCGCAATATTGTCGTGATCAATGGATGCCGCAATATGTGGGTGATGACACAGCGAAGGACGCGGGAATATATCCGTGAAGCCGGCGGTAATTATGTCGGTTTTATTTCCCTGCAAGATAAAGCGGCTAATTTGGTGAGTGTGATTACGATTATACGATGGCTTTTTTATAATCGCAAGGAGGCTACACGCTTACTTCCGGCTGCGGGAGTTTCTGTTGCCGACGTCGAACATTCAACCGTTTTTGGACAGGCTATCGGAGATGCACTGGAACAAAACAGATTTGCCTGTTTGCAGGAAGAACTTGTGAAAGCCGGTGCGACGACTTTCTTGCCGGCTGTTTATTTTATAGAAAAAAACGGCTACCGTCTATGGGGGCGATGGGCAAAATTCATATTAAAGAAAGGCCTGCACGGAGACCCAAAACGAAATCCGTGGTTGCGATTTTTCTGCATTTATCTGTTTTTCGTCCTCTACATTATTTCGCCTTTCGGGATGTTGTTTTTTTACCTTACTTACCCGTTTCGCAAGGCTTCATTGAAAAAAGCCGAATATGAGAATTGCTGTAACCTTAAATAAATTTATACAGAAAATATGAATAACTCTGTTTATATAAACCGTTTTTCGGCATTTTTCCCGAACAAACCCGTCGGGAATGACAATATGGAGAAATTTATCGGATTGATTAACGACAAGTCATTGCTGGCAAAACGGCTGATTCTCGGAAAAAACGGAATTAAGAACCGTTATTATGCTATTGACGAATGTGGACGAACGACGCACACAAACGTAGAAATGGCTGCAAATGCCGTCAGAGGACTTATGGATAAGGATTTTGACCTGAGCGAGATAGATTTGCTTTCGTGCGGAACAGCCTCACCAGAACAGATAATTCCTTCGCATGGAGCGCTGGTGCACGGCAAACTGAAAGGAAGCAGAAATATTCCGGTAGTGTCGTTTGCCGGTTCGTGCTGTACAGGCATGCAGGCGTTGAAATATGCCTTTTTTTCTATCCTTGCGGGCGACGCCAGGAATGTTGCATGCGTGGCTTCCGAGCGTTTATCGGCCTGGATAACGGCGCGATATTTTGAAAAAGAATCCGAATTGATCGACCGGCTCGGCAACAAGCCTGTTCTGGCTTTCGAGAAAGAGTTTCTCCGCTGGATGCTTTCGGATGGAAGCGTCGCTTTGCTGATACAGAACAAGCCAAGGACAGAAGGACTTTCTTATCGTATTGAATGGATTGAACTTGTGTCGTATGCCAACGAAGTGGATACCTGCATGTATGCCGGAGGCGAGAAGGATGAAAAGGGCGATTTAAAAGGATGGGCGCAGTTCCCAGAAACAGAATGGCTCAGCCGTTCTCTTTTTTCCCTCAAACAGGACACAAAACTGCTCGAAGAACACATTGTCAAACTCGGCAGACGTTTCCTGGGAGAAATTGTTACGAAAAGACATTTCAATCTTTCGTCGGTTGACTGGTTTTTGCCTCACCTCTCGTCAATGTATTTTGAAGAAAAGATCAGAAGAGAAATGGAAGTATATGGCTATGACATACCCCGGGAAAAATGGTTTGTCAATCTGCCTGAAACAGGAAATATCGCCTCTGCATCGGCATTTGCAATGCTGGAAGCGCTGGACCGTTCGGGACGGGCGAAGCGGGGTGATACAATACTCCTGATGGTACCCGAAAGCGCACGTTTTTCTTATGCTTGTGCCTTGTTGACGGTTTGTTGATGATATGAACCTCTGACAACTTAAGAACTGAAAAATTAAAAAATAAATAAAATGTCCGGAATAAAAATGAGCAAGAAGCCGTTTTATATTATTTTCACTTCGTTTTTGGTCGCTGCCGCGCTTGCCGGCGCGGCAGTTTATTACGCCCTGTATTTCCCCCACTTCAAGCCTGAGAAGATTGAATATGTTTATATCAGTGAAGAAAACAGGGATTTTAATGTTCTATGCAGTGATTTGCAAAATGCCGGCTGCAAAAACATTCGATTTTTCAAATTACTTGCCGAAATACGCAAATATCCGAAAAACATGAAGCCCGGTCGTTATGCCGTTAAACCGGAAATGAACGCCAATACGCTGCTGAATCACTTGCGACGGGGACAACAAACGCCTGTCAAACTGACTTTCAACAATGTGCGTCTTGTTAGCGACCTTGCAAAAAGACTTTCGGAGCAGCTGATGGTTTCCGGAGAAGAATTATTGTTGCTGACGAGCGATGAAGCGTATTGCAACTCGCTGGGATTTAATACTGCTACCATAAAAGCGATGTTTATTCCCAATACTTACGAAATTTACTGGAATATTCCCGCAAAGAAGTTGATGGAACGCATGAAACAGGAATACGACAGTTTCTGGACAAAAGAAAGACGCGGGAAAGCAGAAAAAATCGGGCTGACCGCTGTCGAAGTCTCCATTCTTGCTTCGATAGTAGAAGAAGAAACGGCGCTAACAGACGAATATTCTGTTATAGCAGGTTTATATGTCAACAGATTGCGCAAGGGAATGCCGCTACAGGCCGACCCTGCGGTCAAATATGCCGTTGGCGATTTTACGCTACGCCGTATCCTGAACGTTCATTTGCAAACCGATTCCCCCTATAATACATATATGTATGAAGGTTTGCCGCCAGGCCCCATACGTATTTCTTCACCGGAGAGTATTGATGCAGTTCTCAACCATGCGCGCCATAATTATCTGTACATGTGCGCAAAGGAAGATTTCTCGGGACGGCATAATTTTGCCACTACCGTTCGCGAACATAATATTAATGCCGACAAGTATCGTGCGGAACTGAATCGAAGAGGAATAAAATAAAAAAAATACATGAATGAGAAAAAACTTTATCTGGGAGACGAAGCAATAGCGCAAGCCGCCATTGATGCAGGACTCTCCGGAGTATATTCCTATCCCGGAACGCCTTCAACGGAAATCACGGAATATATTCAGAACAAAACAAAAGGCAGCGATATCCACAGTCGCTGGTGCGTAAATGAAAAAACGGCAATGGAAGCGGCGCTCGGAATGAGTTATGCCGGTAAACGCGCGCTTTGCTGCATGAAACATGTAGGGCTTAACGTTGCGGCAGATTGCTTTATAAACGCAGCCATGAGCGGCATCAACGGAGGCATGATCATCGTAACCGCAGACGATCCCTCGATGCACTCGTCACAAAATGAACAGGACAACCGCTGTATGGGTGATTTCGCCATGCTACCGATGCTTGAACCTTCCAGTCAGCAGGAGGCTTATGACATGGTCTACGACGGATTTGAACTGTCCGAAAAGACCGGTTATCCCATTTTGTTAAGAATAACTACGCGGATGGCACATTCGCGTTCGGGTGTTGAAACACGTTCGGCAAAAAAACAAAACACACTCAAATGTCCCGAAGACGGACGACAGCGTTACATTCTCCTCCCCGGAACCGCACGCAATCGCTACAAAAAACTGATTGCCGCGCAAGATGTTTTTACAAAAGAATCGGAAACATCTCCATATAACCAATATTTCGACGCGCACGACAAAACACTCGGCATCATTACGACCGGAATCGCATTCAATTATCTGGCGGAAAACATGGAAAGCGGTTTTAAAAATCCCGTCTTAAAGATTTGTCAATATCCACTTCCCGAAAAACATATCCGGAAAATGACCGAAACGTGCGACGAATTACTGATTCTTGAAGAAGGCTATCCTTATGTGGAATCCAAACTGAAAGGTTTTACAGGCAGAGACCTGAAAATTCACGGTCGCCTCGACGGAACAGTGCGGCGCGAGGGCGAACTCTCGCCCGATGAAGTCGGAAAAGCGCTCGGACGAACAGTCGAACAGCATTTTGCCGTCCCAAAAATCGTCGCCCCCCGTCCTCCGGCGCTTTGCAAAGGTTGCGGACATCGCGACTTGTACGACGCCCTCAATGAAGTGATACTCGATTACAAAGAAGCAAGGATATTCTCCGACATAGGATGTTATACGCTTGGAGCAATGCCTCCTTTTCGCGCAATAGATTCGTGCATCGACATGGGAGCTTCGATAACGATGGCAAAGGGCGCCGCCGACGCAGGACTCTTCCCCTCCATTGCCGTCATCGGAGATTCGACTTTCACCCATTCGGGAATGACCGGCCTGCTCGACTGCGTGAACGAAAACAGCAACGTAACCATCATCATCTCCGACAATGAAACAACAGCCATGACCGGAGGGCAGGATTCAGCCGGAACAGGAAGGCTGGAAAACATCTGCAAAGGCATCGGCGTTGCCGGGGAACATATCAGGGTAATGATCCCCCTGAAAAAGAATCACGAAGAAATGAAACACACAATACGTGAAGAAATTGATTACAGAGGCGTCTCGGTAATCATCCCGCGCCGCGAATGTATTCAAACCCTGGCGAAAAAAAACAGAAAAAAGAATTAAAATGCAAAAAAAGTCATGAAAACAGACATAATTCTATCAGGCGTGGGAGGACAGGGAATCCTCTCCATTGCCGCAGTAATCGCACAGGCTGCCTTGAAGGAAGGCCTCTGCATGAAACAGTCAGAAATACATGGCATGAGCCAGCGCGGCGGCGACGTACAGGCTAACCTGCGACTCTCAGACAAAATTGTTGCATCCGACCTTATTCCCAAAGGACAAGCCGACCTGATCATCTCCCTCGAACCGATGGAAAGCCTGCGATACCTCGAATTTTTGAAAAAAGACGGATGGATCATAACCAACTCCGAGCCTTACGTGAATATTCCCGACTATCCCGACAGAGATAAATTGATGGCCGAACTCGAAAAACTGCCCAATAAAGTGATTCTTGACGCCGAAACACTCGCAAAAAAACTTGGTTCGCCACGCGTAGCGAACATTGCACTGCTTGGAGCCGCAACTCCTTTCATCGGAACAGGATACGAGAGGATTGCCGACGGAATACGCACAATCTTTGCCCATAAAAGTGAAGAAATCGTAGCGCTCAACCTCAAAGCGCTGAAAGACGGATACGATTTTGCAGTAAAATTCAGAAAACAGACCTGAACAGACCAAATCCGGCGACGGATTTAAATAAAAACCACTGTTTATAATTTCAGGCTTTTGACACATCTCCACGCCAAAAGACTTTCCTGGCACGCCAAACAATTTTCCTGGCGTGCCAAACGATTTTCTTAGCACGCCAAATGATTTTCTTAGTACGCCAAATGATTTTCTTAGCACGCCAAATGATTTTCTTAGTACGCCAAATGATTTTCCTGGCACGACAAATGATTTTCCTGGCACGACAAAAAAGTTTTGTTCGCCTGCCGGATTCCCCGAACGGGTAAATTTATCGTTTATAAAGAAGTAGAAAATAAAAATATTAATCGAACTGTTCAGGATTTCCTGATAATCCAGACATCCTGTTGCGGCTTGCGTTCAGCAACAATCCCTTTTTCATGCACTACAAGTTCGTTTTTTCCAATCAGTTTCATCATAAAATCATCGGGTTGATATGCGGAAAATGTCCTGTGCCCTTCCATAGCGCTGCTTTGAACGGTCAACTGTCCCGCCCTGAAGCGTATTTTTTCTTTTTCCGTCAGTTTTGAAAGAAAAACCTCGCCGTGAAGAGTCAAAAAAAGAATGCCGCCTTTTTTCATAACCCGCATTAACTCTTCGAACCATTCAAAATGGAGTTTTTCCGACAGATGAGTGAAAATCGACATCCCGTAAATGATGTCAAAAGTATCGCTGCTGTAAGGGAGAGGAGGTTTCAAATCATTTTTAACAAAATCAACTCCGTGTATATTTTTTGTACACCAGTTTATATATTTTCCGTTGTAATCCGAAGCAAAATAGCGACAGCTGTTTGCCGTCAAATCGGGCAGATGTCTGATTATCCTTCCCGGCCCGCAACCCCAGTCTAATATGCTCAATCCATTCAAGCTGGCGTATTTTGAAAGAAAGGAAACCAACCATTTGGCGCTGTCGATACTTTGCTCGTAATACGATTGATAGTTAAGTTTATGGGTTTCGTAAATGAAATAGGGAGGGGGCAATGCAACCGTTGGGTGTTGCTGTTTAAAAAGTTGTTGTGCTTTGTATGTTTTTATGTAAATGACCAGAAAACGTAACCTGTCGGCTACTCCAAGCAGTCCGAAATTCTTTAAAATTGATTTAATAAAAGTTTTTAACATCATTTTAGCGCCAGGAAATAATAACGGCGAACAAAGGTAGCAAATATTTTGGAAAACTTGGGTTTTTCATTTAATTTTGCGACAATTTTATATTTATATCGAAGGAATAAAAAAAACTGGATGGATAAGTTGTATTTTTTAAGTCTCGCGAGCGGCAGTAGCGGAAACTGCTATTATTTGGGTACGTCTGACTATGGCATTTTGATTGATGTCGGCATCAGCGTCAATCATACAAAAAGAATATTGAAAGGAAACAGAATCGGAATAGAAACAATAATGGCAATCCTGATAACGCACGATCATGCCGACCATATAAAATCCGCAGGTTACTGGGGCGAAACGCTGAATATTCCGATTTATGCAACCGAAACGGTACATAACGGAATACACAAAAGTCGATATGTCAAAGAAATATTGATTCGATCAAAACGAATTATAGAAAAAGAGAAAACCTTCACCGTCAAAGATTTTAACATAACGGCCTTCGAAGTGCCGCACGACAGTAGCGACAATGTCGGATATTCCATAGAATATGGTAATCAGACCTTCGTTATCGTAACAGATGCGGGTCATATCACCGAAACGGTACGTAATTATGTAAAAAAAGCCGATAATCTTGTATTTGAAGCAAATTATGACGATGAAATGTTGCGTACCGGCTCGTATCCGGAGTTTTTAAAACAAAGAATATCCGGTAATGTCGGCCATCTCAGCAATCATGATGCGGCAGATTTTCTTGCATCAAACTACACTCCGAAATTGAAAAATATTTGGCTTTGCCACCTCAGCCGTGACAACAATCATCCCGAACTGGCTTATAAAACAGTAGATACGAGGCTGCTAAAAGAAGGGATAAGGGTGGGAAAAGACTTGTCGCTGACCATTCTCAAACGTATGACACCCTCAAAGTTATATGAAATGGAGACCGCCTCCTATTAACATTATTTATTCTCCATTTGCACGAAAAACAGATAAACACGATGACGTTAAGAGCAAAAATTCCGATTATTTTTATACTGTTGTTCATAATTTTGACAACGCTGTTTCTTTTTTATGTCGAAAAACTAAAAACAAGGGTGCGCGATTACGGGGAAATAAAAAAGGAAGGGATATTAAAAATCGTAACCGAATATAATCAATCCGGTTATTATGTTTCGGGCGATTCGATAGTCGGATTTCAAAATGACCTTTGTGAAGCCATTGCCGATATTTCGGGGCTTGATGTACGGATCTTTCCGGACATGTCGATTTCAAGCAGTTTTGAAGGTTTGAGGAAAAGAGAATATGACGTAATAGCGCGAAATATTCCGGTAACTTCGGACAATCGTCAGGATTTTCTTTTTACCGACCCGATTTTATTCAGCAAACAGGTATTAGTGCAACGAACATTAGCATTTAACGATTCCGTTCCACCTGTAAGAAACCAGCTGGATCTTGCGCAAAAAACGCTCTGCGTGCCGAAAAACTCACCGGCATTGTTGCGTATTGCCCACCTTCAACATGAAATCGGCGATACGATTTACGTTGTTGAAGAAGAACGCTACTCGTCCGAACAACTGATAATTATGGTTGCAAAGGGAGAAATCGATTATGCCGTATGCGACAAACAAATTGCAGAGGTATTCGAGAACCGGTTTCCCGAAATAGATATCAGTACCGATATCAGTTTTATGCAATTACAATCATGGGTTGTCAGAAAGGAATCCGAAGTCCTGCTGGACAGTCTGAATCACTGGTTTAAAATTTTGCGCAAAAACGGCATTTTCGACAAAATTATGCGTCGCTACTGCAAAAGTGATATAATTCATTCAAAAATACACATTAACCAATAATTGTTATACACAAATGATTTGCTTTCCAAACGCAAAAATAAATATAGGCCTTTTTGTAACAGGCAAAAGAGACGATGGATTCCACAATATTGAAACATTGTTTTATCCGGTTCCGCTATGTGATGCGCTCGAAATTTTTCCATCGGAAAAATTATCCATATCTCAATCCGGCTCGTCAATACCTCCCGAACCGGACGACAATCTTGTAATAAAGGCATACAGAGAAATGCAAAAAAAATATAATTTTCCTCCGGTAAGTATTTTTTTAAAGAAAGCAATTCCTTCGAGAGCCGGTTTGGGCGGCGGAAGCGCTGATGCCGCATTTATGCTGAAATCAATCAACCGGTTATACAATATGGAAGTATCAGAGGAAAAACTTGAGGAAATCGCTTCCTCAATCGGCGCAGACTGTCCTTTTTTCATAAAAAACAGGCCGGTTGTCGCCGTCGGAACAGGAAATGTTTTTACGCACTCGGATCTATCCCTGAAAGGTTATACGGTACATATAGTGAAACCACCGGTTGAAGTTTCCACCATGGAAGCCTATTCGATGATAAAGCCGATGAAATCATCCTTTAATCTTGAAAAACTGTCATCCGTTCCGGTATCAGAATGGAAAAATGTTTTGAAAAACGATTTTGAGCCGGTAATATCAGACAGGTATCCCATAATCAAAGAAATAAAGGATATTATGTATGAGAAAGGCGCTGAATTTGCATCCATGTCCGGTTCCGGTTCCGCTGTTTACGGTTTGTTTAAAAAATCTATTTCACCGCATTATCACAAATGTTTTGTATGGAAGGGAACACTTGGATAACAGCAAATCAAAATTACTGGCTGCCGACAACAAAAAAAGAAGTTAAAGCGCGCGACTGGGACTGTTTAGACGTAATCCTGTTCAGCGGCGACGCCTACATCGACCACCCTTCATTCGGAGCAGCTGTGATTGGCAGAGTACTCGAATCACAAAAACTCAGGGTGGCTATCGTACCACAACCCGACTGGCGCGGCGATTTCCGTGATTTTACTAAATTAGGCAAACCAAGACTGTTTTTCGGTATTGCTCCTGGCGCGATGGATTCGATGGTAAATCATTACACGGCAAATAAACGGCTTCGCAGCAATGATGCTTATACACCTGACAATAAACCGGGAATGAGACCCGATTATCCAAGCATCGTCTATACCAAAATTCTGAAACAACTTTTTCCCGATGTGCCTGTCGTTTTAGGCGGAATTGAGGCTTCGCTTCGTCGGTTGGCGCATTACGATTACTGGCAAAACCGCTTACGGGCAAGTATTCTGGTTGACAGCCCGGCTGATTTGCTCATATACGGAATGGGTGAAAAACCTGTTATCGAACTGGTCAAACTAATGCAAAAAGGCGTGCCGTTCAACAGAATCACGAATTTACCGCAAACCGCATATATCAGCAATCAAATTACAAATCCGTCGGAAACAGACGTTATACTTTATTCTTTTGAAGAATGTCTGGAAAACAAAATCAAACATGCGGAAAATTTTAAAGTTATAGAAGAAGAATCCAATAAAATCGTTGCTTCAAGAATCATACAAAAAACAAATGATCAATATGTTATGGTTAATCCACCCTACCCTTTCGTTTCTACGGGAGAACTCGATTCCTGGTATGATCTGCCATACACCCGGCTACCCCATCCGAAGTATAAAAATAAAACCATTCCGGCTTATGAAATGATTCGGCACTCGGTAACGATTCACAGGGGTTGCTTCGGTGGATGCGCCTTTTGCACGATTTCAGCACATCAAGGAAAACAAATCGTATCGCGAAGTGAACAGTCTATTTTGAAAGAAGTAAAGAAAATAATTGAAATGCCTGATTTTAAGGGATACATATCCGATCTGGGCGGCCCATCGGCAAATATGTACAAAATGGGCGGAAAGGATTTAAATTTGTGTCGAAAATGTAAAAAACCATCTTGTGCATTTCCGAAAATATGCGTAAATTTATCGACCGATCACCGTCCGCTTTTAAGTCTTTACGAAAAAGCTGGAAAAATCTCCGGAATCAAAAAAATTTTCACGGGAAGCGGCCTGCGCTATGATTTGCTACTTCATCGGTGCGAAAACGAAGACATTAACAGCGCAAACCGTCAATATGTTGAAACTCTGATGAAAGATCACATATCGGGACGATTGAAAATTGCGCCGGAACATACCGAACAAAAGGTTTTACAACTGATGCGCAAGCCTCCCTTTTCGCTCTTCATACAATTCAAGAAAATTTTTGATAAAATAAATTCGGAATATAACCTGAAACAGCAATTGATTCCATATTTCATCTCATCTCATCCCGCCTGTACCGAATTCGACATGGCCGAACTTGCCGTAAAGACAAAAAAAATGAACTATCATCTCGAACAGGTTCAGGATTTTACGCCAACTCCGATGACTCTGGCTACGGAAATATTTTTCACCGGCGTAAATCCCTACAATACTGCGGAAAAGATTTATTCGGCAAAAACTGCATCCGAAAAACAGTCTCAACGACGATTTTTCTTTTGGTATCTTGCCGAAAACAGCCGGAAAATGATGCCATTCCTGCGGAAATCTTAGCGGGGAAAAAAAGGTTTACCCGGCGCCGGATACTTGCGGGATGCATCGTCAAGCACCAATACCCAGTCGGTTGATTCGCCTTTATCCGGAGGAACAAACATGCGTACGGCTTTATGGTTATAAAATGTCTCTATTCGTATAGACGTTCCATTACGCGGATTAAACCACCACGCTACTATTTTTTTTCCCTTAATGACTTCCGTCCGAACTTCGAATGCCCTGCCTGCCGGAACATAAATCATTGCAAAGGAACCTTCTTCATCACGGGTTGCCACATATCTGTAACGTCCTTCGCCCGGAACGGCTGTTTGAACATCCGAAGCGACAATAATCGAAGGATCGGGAATCCGCGTCAAAAACGGGCGTGACTCAAGCAACAATTTACCGTAAACCATTTGCATGGCTCCAGGCTGGTCAATCGCAAGTTTCCAGGACATCAGCGGGTTGTTTACAGGATGAAATTTTCCGGGTTCAAACATTTGCCACACGGAATGGTGTCCATACGTATGTCCAAATGCGCCATTAAATGTATCCCAATAGAATGTCCTCCGTACATCTGCGGAAATCGAATGTCCCAGTACATTGGCTCTGAAAGATAACGGATGGTCTTCATATACGGGTTCTCCGTCGATGACCGGCTTTTCAGGTTTACGGTTATAATCCTCTAAAGTTTTACTGTAATTATTTGTATATTCGGCATTATGTCCGTTTTGACGCATGTTAAAATCCAGCCATGCATCATTATGGAACCATTCGGCTGAACCTCTTCCACCCGACGGATGGAATGTTATCAAGTGAGTATCGCCGTCTCCATCTTTCAAACCATGCGCCATTGAACGGATAATTTCACGATGCCGGTCGTTTTCAATGTTTCTGTCGCCGCCAAGTATCCATATTATCTGACTGTTTTTATATCTTTTACCCAGAAAATATCCGTATTTGTACGCGTTTTCCGGTGTGAACAGAGGTTTGTTGTTGTCATGCCAGTTGCATCCCCATGTTGGTAAAAAACCGATATACATGCCTGATTCATTTGCTTTGTTAACAATGTAATCAACATGATCCCAATAATCGTTATCAACGCCATCTTTAACAGCCGGTTGTTCGGGATTAAAATTATTGAGCGGCAGATGCCCGTATGCATTGGGTTTATCAAGTCCGCCAAATTCTGCAAGAGCAACCGCCTGGATGACGGTAAATCCTTTTTCAGACCTGTTCTTGAGATAGAAATCGGCCTCCTGTCTGTCTAAACGATGAAATAATTCCCACGCAGTATCCCCTAAATAGAAAAAAGGAGTACCATTCGCATGTTGCAGAAACCGCTTATTATCGGATACTTTAAGATTTCCATGTGAAAAATCCACAGGTTTGTTTTTCCCTTGCAACAAACCAAAAAATAACATGAAAACGAAAATAAACAAATTACGCATGGCAGTATAAAATTACAATAAATCTGCCGCCAATCCGGCCAATTCACTCCGTTCGCCTTTAACAAGGTTAATATGTGCAAAAAGTCTTCTACCTTTCATTTTATCAACCATATAGACAAGCCCGTTGCTTTGTCGGTCAAGATAGGGAGAATCGATCTGTTGAATATCACCTGTAAATACCATTTTCGTACCCTCGCCAGTTCTTGTGATAATTGTCTTGATTTCGTGAGGAGTAAGGTTTTGTGCTTCATCTACAATGCAGAATGTATCGGAAAGGCTTCGTCCGCGAATATAAGCCAATGCTTCTATAACCAGTTGGTTGTTTTTCAGCATTTCATCCATCTGACGCGCCTCGATACTGTTTTGAGCGAATTGACCTTTGATTACGTTTAAATTGTCGAACAGGGGTTGCATATATGGAGTAATCTTTTCTTTTTCGGTTCCGGGCAAGAAACCGATGTCTTTGTTTGCCAATGACATTATCGGTCGTGCAAGCAGGATCTGCTTGTAAAATTTTGCTTGCTTGAGAGCTGCAGCAAGAGCAAGCAGGGTTTTTCCCGTACCGGCTTTTCCCGTAATACCCACTAACTTGATTTCCGGATCATTGAGCACGCTAAGTGCAAATTTTTGTTCCGTATTTCGCGCTGAAATACCATAATTCGGAGTTTCCTTTTCCAATTTTTTCACTGTCTCACTGAAAGGATTATAGCGGACGAGTACACTGTTACGTTCGCTTTCAAGTATAAAACAAACATTTGCCGTCAATTCTATTTGCGGACATTTTTGTTTGAAAACATCAACTGCAATTCCGTCCGTATTTGAATATAATTCGTCAATTAACATTCCGTCAATACCCGAATAAGTTTCCTGAGAATTTTCGAAAATGTTTACATCTTTCACTTTATCCGTATTGTAATCTTCGACCCAAATACCCAGAGAACGCGCTTTCATTCTCATATTAATATCCTTGGAAACGAGAATTGTTTTTTGTTCCTTGTTTTGTTCGGCAACAAACAGAGCGCACGAAAGTATCCTGTGGTCAGGTATCCTGTCCGGAAACGCTTCCGCAATCCGTTTGTTGTATCTGTCTTTTGTAACAACGTACATCATCCCCATCCCTTTTCCGAGTGAAGCACCTTTCAACGAAAAATCGTTTTGCGTCAATTCGTCAAGCATGCGTACAAACCGGCGAGCGTTGTAATTAATCTGTTCGCTTCCTTTTTTGAATTTATCCAATTCTTCGAGAATTGTAATTGGCAGAAAAACATCATTTTCCTGAAAGTTTGAAAGGCAATTGTAGTCGTGTAAAACTACATTTGTATCAAGCACAAAATTCTTTTTTGTTCCCATATTGTTAAATTGTTTGATTATAAATTGATGTAAAGAAACGAATTTTTTATGGAAAAAATGCAAAAAAATACCTTTTTGTACATATTTTGTGATTTTTAGGTTTTTTTATGATTTCATATGAATACTATTAACTATTTTTACACGTTTTTTTAAATAAATTATGACTTACGAAGAAACATTATCATATCTTTATAAAAAAACGCCGGCTTTTCATCAGGTTGGTGCAGAGGCATACAAAATCGGTCTGGAGAGAAGTTTGGCGCTGGACAAAGCAATGGAATTTCCTCACAAGAGATATAAAACAATTCATATAGCAGGCACAAACGGAAAAGGCTCCGTTTCGCATTTACTTGCCGCCATATTGCAGGCATCAGGTTATAAGGTAGGCTTGTATACATCGCCTCATCTTGTGGATTTCAGAGAACGTATCCGCTTCAACGGCTTGATGATTTCCAAGCCATATGTAGTTGAATTTGTAAGAAAATATCAAAAACAAATTAAAAGTATTAAGCCTTCATTTTTCGAGATAACCTCTTCGCTGGCTTTTGATTATTTCAGACATAAGAAAGTTCATTATGCCATCGTCGAAACTGGTATGGGCGGCAAATTGGACAGCACGAATATTATCACCCCTATTCTCAGCATCATAACGAGTATCAGTTTTGATCACCGGCAATATCTCGGCAATACACTTATAGATATTGCAAACGAAAAGGCAGGCATAATAAAACGTTATATTCCTGTTGTAATAGGCGAAGGAATAAAATCCGAATTAAAAGAATTTTTCCAAAAAAAAGCCTTAGAAGAATCGTCCATAATATCGTTTGCTTCCGAAAATGAAGTACTTGTCAATGCCATCATGTTGCCGGATTATTCATGGGATTTTTTTGTAAAGGAACATGGTTTGACTCATTGCGAATTACGTGGTTTGTTTCAAAAATCCAATGCAATAACTGTTTTGAAGGCTCTTAAAATCATGTCCGGTTTTGGAATAAGGACAAGAAAAAATGCTCTGGACACAGGATTCGGTAATGTTGCGAAATTGACTGGTTTAATGGGAAGATGGGAAGAAATAAGCGCTGAGCCGAAAGTAGTATGCGACATCGGCCATAACGAAGGGGCTTGGGGAATAAATTCCAAAATGCTTGAAAATGCAATCGAGAGACATGACAAACTTCATCTAATCATTGGAGTTTCAAAAGATAAAGAAATTGATAGCATCATAAAATATTTTCCTAAAAAGGCAACTTATTATTTTACAAATGCTTCGATACAAAGAGCCTTACCGGCAGAACAATTAGCCGAAAAATGCAAAAATATCGGTCTCGACGGTTTTCCCTTCGTAACTGTTAAAGAAGCTGTTTATAGAGCCGTTAGCAATGCCTCAAAGAATGATATGATATTTATCGGCGGAAGCGCTTTCGTGGTAGGCGAGGCTTATCCGTTATTTTCAGAGAACACAGATTAAAAATAAATATATTATGACAAAACAGACAAAAAAATTGATGAAAGACATTCCTGCAATACGCTGGATGGCGCTGGCTCTTTTGGCGGGCGCAATGTTTTTTTCGTATATCTTTATGGATATACTTTCACCCATTCAGGAACATTTACAAAATATAAGAGGCTGGGATCCGCATGCTTATGGGAACTATGCCGGCTCTGAAACATTTTTGAATGTTTTTGTGTTTTTCCTGATTTTTGCCGGAATAATTCTTGACAAAACGGGCGTTCGTTTCACGGCAATCCTTTCGGGTATTGTTATGTTGGCAGGCGCTTCCTTAAATTGGTATGCTGTGACGGACGCCTTTTTCGGAAGTACGTTTGAGACATATATGACCGGCAATTTCAATCTGCCTGAAGCGGCATGGAATATAACGCCGTTCTTTGCAGGAATGCCCGCATCTGCCAAACTTTCGGCTATCGGATTTATGATTTTCGGTTGCGGAGTGGAAATGGCCGGTATTACCGTTTCGAGAGGAATTGTCAAATGGTTCAAAGGCAAGGAAATGGCTTTGGCTATGGGTGTTGAGATGGCAATTGCCCGTGTGGGTGTTGCTGTTGTATTTCTGGGTTCTCCGTTTATTGCAAAGTTAGGCGACACGATAAGCGTTTCTCGCCCCGTAGCTTTTGGAGTTATCTTATTGGGGGTTGCTCTGATTTCTTTCATCGCTTATTTCTTTATGGATAAAAAACTGGAGATTCAAATGGGCGAAGGCGGCGAAGAAAAAGAAGAACCGTTTAAAATCAAAGATATAGGTCTAATATTGTCAAGTAATGGTTTTTGGTTGGTTGCTTTGCTTTGCGTACTTTATTATTCTGCTATTTTCCCGTTCCAGAAATTTGCCAACCTGATGCTGCAAAGTAATCTTAAATATACAGCCGAACAGGCAAGCTGGGTGTTTTTTGTTTTTCCGCTCGGCGCTGCCGCTATTACCCCGTTTTTGGGCAATTTTCTTGATAAAAAGGGAAAAGGCGCAACAATGTTAATACTTGGCGCTATTTTAATGATCTTATGTCATCTTACATTTGCTTTAATTCTTCCATTAGAAATGTCGCATGGAATCAAAGTCGTCATTGCATACGCTGCAATTATATTATTAGGGATTTCGTTCTCTTTAGTTCCTGCATCCTTGTGGCCCAGCGTTCCAAAGCTTATCGACAATAAAGTGCTGGGTTCTGCTTACGCATTGATTTTCTGGATTCAAAACATAGGCTTGTACGCTTTTCCCATGATAATCGGCTCTGTGCTTAAAAAATCAAATCAGGGAATAACAGTGCCGACGGAATATAATTTTACAAATCCAATGTTATTGTTTGCTTTGCTTGGAATTTTGGCGCTCTTTTTCGGTTTGTGGCTGAAAATTGTGGATAAACGCAAAGATTACGGTTTGGAAAGACCGAACATTAAAAAGTAATCTTCAGGGTGGCTATTTCCTGATCATGAAGTATTTACTTGCTTTCTTAGGTATTATTAGTTTGATGTTAGGCGTACTGGGCATTTTTCTACCGATCCTGCCCACTACGCCTTTTCTGTTACTCTCGGCCGCTTTATTTGCCCGCAGTTCAAAGCGACTGTATAACTTGTTGCTCAATCATAAAATTTTAGGCAAATATATACGTGATTTTTTAAATGAAAAAGCGATTCCGTTACATATTAAAATTTTCTCCATATCTGTAATGTGGCTGACTATATTATGTGCCGCTTTTTTTGTTACAACGGAAAAACTTTGGCTACAATTGCTATTGTTTGCTGTTGCCGTTGGAGTTACGATACATATTATATCCTATAAAACTAAAACCAACCGGAATGAAAAAGATACAAAAACGTAGAAAATCATTCTTGTATATTGGTTTGGGAATATTAGCCATTGCTTTTATTACTAAGCAGACAGGAGCACCTGCAATTTGTTTTTGGATATTATTCTTTGTGGCAATCCTGTTGAAAACGTTCTTTTTAATAGCCGTTGTTTCGGCAAAAGAATTTAAACCGCGTTTGTGGCTTTATTTTATTCTGACAGGTGTTGTCATGATTTTAATATCCATGCTTTTTAAGACGGCTTTCTTTCTTCCTTTTTTGTATAAAATACTTTTTTATGGAGCTATTTCTCTGAAAGTAACAGGATTAATTTTAATGATTTTCTCTAAAAAGCAATAATCCCAAAATGTCCATTAGGATACATCCGTTAACAACACATTGAGTACCCTGCATTGTTAGTCTATACTGGTCATTATCCCGATGCACAATAAAGTTCATCAATACGGACGACTAATTTTTGAATCCAATTACGTCGATTTATGTTTAGAGC
>JAITJX010000111.1 GCA_031278765.1 Tannerella sp.
CATCTCGTTCCGCTTGCGGCGGTGGTAGGCGGCGAAATAATCATCCATCAGTTTGCCTGCGGTTACTTTCTTTTTCGGTTCGCCCGATACGACCTGTTCAAACATGTCAGTCTTTCGGACTTCGACCAGTACACGACCGGCTTCCTCTTTTTCCTGCGGCGTGGCTTCATCAGGATTCTTTACTGTTTTCACCATGCCCGACAGGTCGTCGAAATTTATGCCAGTCGCCATACTTACCCCGGACAATCCCCCCGCTTCCTCGCTTTCGTCGCTATCTGCCATTCCTTCGTCGTCGGATTCTTCCCCCTCCGGTTTGTCGTCAATTATCAAATCAATCTCGCCGGAATCGTCCGTCGTTTCGCCGGAGGAAAAGACTCTGTCCAGTTCGGAGGGAGGGATCGTTACCGGAGTGTTTTGCACGACCGTTTTATCGTTTCCGCCGGCAAATATAGGCGTATTTTCTTTCCGTTTTTCGCTTTTAATCAGCGTGGTAGCTTCTGGCAGCGAGTGGCGCAGGTCGAAGCCGCTTTTCCCGATAATATCCTCTTTCGGGGACGACTTAAACGGGTTGAACGCCGGTTTTTTCGCCGCGTTTCTTTTCCGTTTTACCGACCGTTCCCATGCGAGATAACCCGCGAGGAAAATCAGGTATAGCATAATCGCTATAATGAATATCCGTCCCATAGTTTTACAATAAATCACCTTGTTGCTGACGGTACATTTCGTTGATTTCTTCTTTATTGGCTTGCAGGTGTTCAGCCAGCACCGTGTCGATGTAGCTACCGATGCTAATATCTTTTCCGGCGCTCACCATAGCTCGCACCAATTTGGCAATAACAGCGTGAATATCGTGGCTGATATAGACGCATTGGCGCATTTTGATTTTCTTACTTTTCAGAAATGTTCCCGCATAGTCCACTTTCGGTTTTGTCGCCGATTCCTTTGTCGGAGCGACCTTGCCGCGTCCGAATACTACTATCTTTTTCATTTTTTCTGTTTTTAATGGGTAATTAAAATACGTCCGTGTTTTTCTTACGGTACAGTTCGGTAATCTCGTCCTGATAGGTGGAAAAATGATGCTCCAGTATGTTGTCCAGATACCCGAACAGGGAAAATTCATTTTCACCGATTACCCGAACGATTTTTAGAATACGGTCATGGTATTCCTTGCGGATATACACCACTTTCCCGCTGCGCGTCTTAATGGCGGCGTCTTTGAAAAACAGGGTTTCGTATTCCTGTGCCTTGTTTTTCTTGCGTTTGCTTTCTTCTTTCAGCGGTTCAGGTTCCCTGACGGGTTTCACCATAACCACCGGTGTGGTTTCTTTCTCCGGTTCCGCTAACGGTTGCGCCGTTTCTTCCTGTGGCTCCGGTGGCGGTAAAACAGGTTCGGGTTTTGCTTCCCGATTGCTTTTGTCCGTCTGCCCGATGATGAACTTGGTATCGAGGCCGGAAGTATCCACTCGCTTACTCATGGCCGCTCATATTAAAGACTTTCAACAGTTCATCGGTCAGCGTATCGATATTGCTGCCTTTGAGCAGGGATTTGTCGGGTGGAAACAGCGTTGAGAGGAACAACGGCTTGTGTTCGATGTTCTGTTCACGGCGGAATCGTACAGCATTAGGCAGGAAGGTTTTGAGCAGCGGGAAATCCAATTCTTTGATAACCGCTTCGTACACCTCGTACAGTTCTGATTTTTCGCGTCCGTCCACAAGGTTCCACAGCAGATACATGGCTTTAATGTTGGTTTTTCCGGTGGCGACAATATTGTCCCTGACAGAAATCAGATAGTCCAGCGTACTTTCCATGACTACGCGCGAGGCGGCAATCGGCGCAATGATATAGTCCATGTGCGCCAGTGTATGAATCAATCCCCTGTTGTTCATTGTGCCGGGCAGGTCGAAGAAAATAATGTCGAATCCCGTGGTGGATTCTTCGACTGCTTTTTCGGCGTCGGTAATAGCGGCGTCGGTATTGCTACGTACCACGGGATAGGCTTTTCCCGTGAGCCTTGAAAATAGCTCATAGGCCATGCCCCTGTAAAATTCATCTTCCAGCGCCATCGCCAAATCTCGCTCCCGCATATTGTAAATGCTCAATTGCGGAAAATCGCAGTCGATGATTGCCACTTTGTAGTTTCGCTCATAGTGCAGATAAGAGGCTACCAGCGCCGTAAGGGTTGTTTTTCCGGCTCCGCCCTTTTGGGTCGAAAACGCCACATAAATCGGTTCCTTTTTCATTTGTTTGAATTTTTAATTATACATCAGTTTATTTATTTGTTTACCTGTTTTCATTTTTACTTACATCTGAAAACTTTTGTTCATTCAGTCATTTACAAGTCTGCCTGTTTGCATGAAATCATAAAAGCATAAAACTTTAAAAGCGTAAAAGCATGTCGAAATAAATGCGCATACACGCTTTTATAATTTTGCATTTTCCAAATCGTGAAACTTGGAATTTTACTTTGTTTACTTGTTTGTTCATACAATCGCCTGTTTATTCTTACCCGATTTTACAGATTGGAACACATCAAATTTTTCACGTTTAACCACTCGTGTAAAATCGTTTTCAGCGGCAAAGGAAAGTTTTCTTTTTGAGGTAATCACCATGTTTTCGATGTGTGGCAGCATGTGGCAGCGAGTGGCTTCAATGGGTGACATACAGCATATTAGATATGCCCGTAACTTTGCCGGCGATAACGTTACGGTCGGGTTCGGGGTCGCTTTTTAAGTTCAACGATTCCTCCCAAGCTGCCCTTTGACGTGCCGCTTTTATTCCGGCGTGCCGGAACAAAAATCTGCCCACGGGGACAGATTCACATTTGCGTCTGGGCAAATAGCAAGGTATGTTTCCCGTTACGGGAAACGTTTTCCGTAACCGGAAAACCCTTGCTCTTCCAGAGGGGAAACTGCCTCCGAAGTCGGTAGTTTTGGGGCGATGTCGTACTCGCCGTAACGGATTTATGAACCACTAAAAAATCCGTGTTATGAATGAAAGTAAAGAACCCCGTAAACGGGGAAAAGGCGGGCGACCGCCCAAAAACGATCCGGCGGAAAACTGCCTGATGGTGCGTTTTTCCGATGCGCAGTACGCCGAGTTCCTCACCATGTACGAGCAATCGGGCATCCGCTCGAAAGCGCGTTTTATCCTTGCCCACATTTTCGGCGAGGCGTTGCACGTGATAAAAACCGACAGTTCGGCGGTCGATTTCGTGATGAAGTTGTCGGCATTATACGGACAAATCCGTTCCGTCGGCGTGAATTACAACCAAGTGGTGAAACAACTTCACACCACTTTCGGCGAGAAAAAAGCATTGGCAATGCTCTATAAATTGGAACAGGAAACGATAGAACTGTCGAAAATCGGGCGTGAAGTTTTGACTTTGTGCGAGCAGTTTAAGCAAGAATATTTGGATAAATAACACTCGAAAAAATGGTTGCGGATATACATATAGGGAATAATTTGTACGGCGCGTTGGCTTACAATCAGGAGAAAATTGATGCCGGTTTGGGGAAGATTTTAGAAACGAACCGCATCTTTGTTCCTGCCGACGGGCAGTTTTCGGTAAGCGATTGTATGCGTGATTTTGAACGTGCCATGCCGCCACAGGTAACTACTACGCGCGGCATTATCCATATTTCCCTCAATCCGCACCCGGACGATAAGCTGACCGACGACCGGCTTTCCGACATTGGACGGGAGTATATGGAGCGGCTTGGTTTTGGCGGGCAGCCCTACCTGATTTTCAAACACGAGGACATCGACCGCCAACATTTGCACATTGTTTCCACCCGGGTTCGTGGCGATGGTACGTTAATCAGCGACAAGAAAAATTACGAAAAAAGCCGCAAGATTACCGACGATTTGGAAAAGAAATACGGCCTGCACCCGAAGGACAAAAAACAGGGCGAGGCATGGAAATTTTCACCGGTGGACGCTTTGCGTAGCGACCTGAAAAAGCAAGTCGCCAACGTTGTAAAACCGCTGGCGACCATGTACCGGTTCCAATCGCTCGGCGAATACCGGGCGCTGTTGTCGCTGTATAATATCGGGGTGGAGAAAGTCGATGGGAACAATCAGGGACACAAATACACGGGGTTGGTGTACTCGGCGTTGGATGCCGACGGCAACCGTATCGGCGAGCCACTTAAATCTTCCCAGTTTGGGAAGTCATACGGTATCGAGGCGTTGGAGCAAACGATGAAAACGTCGGGCGAAGAAATCAAAACGAAAGGCATTGCCGCCAATACCCGCGCACTCGTTTCGGCGTCCCTGAACGGTTCTCGCACAGGAAGCGAGTTCCGAGCCGACTTGCAGGGGAAAGGTATCAACTTGGTATTGCGTTATGGTAACGGGGGACGCCTGTTCGGGGTAACATTCATCGACCACAACAGCCGGACAGTGTTGAACGGTTCCGCGCTGGGTAAGGAGTTTTCAGCCAACGCCCTCGGCGCACGGTTCACAGATTTTTCGCAAGGCGACAATCGCCGCGAGAATATGCAACCCGTTTTGTCCTCTCCCGCGAAAGAGGTGTTACATCCGTCCGTTCAATCTGTTTTGGATGACAAGCAACCGACTATTATCAAAGGGTATTCAGGGGATGATTTGTCTGTCGGCAGTTTGCTTTCGGTGCTGACGCCGGAACCGGATCAGCACGATGCCAACGAGCCGATGCCGAAAAAACGGAAGAAGAAAAAACGCAAGTATGGGAGGCAGGTGTAAATGCTATATATTATTAGCTCTCTTAAGTTTGATGGTTGGGTTTTTATCGTATTCCTGCTTTAGCTGATAAAGTTCTGTCCCCTGAGTAATAATATCTTTCCGATAATTAGTGTAGTGATTTAGAAAACTCAACACTTGCTTACTCTTTGTTATCGACTGGACATCATTAAAATCATTGTCATATATGATGTGTAATGCTTTTTCCCTATGCGAAGGGGATAATTGATTAAATTCCTTTCTCCACTGCTCCGTCAATCCGATACTTTCGAAAAAGAAACGGTATAGAATATAGGTTTCTGGCATGTGCAGCAATTCCATATATTCGTCAATATTTCGACCAAATGCTTTCTCAAAGAACGAAGTACCTTTTCCTATTTTTCCTTTGGTTGCATTCAAGATGGCCTGAACAGCCCTGATAAATTTTCTATTCCAATGTTCTCCTATGAAATCCCGGTTCTCGCTAAAATCTCCCATAAGAGGGTGGTATTTCATTGGGAAAGAATATATACTGATATTTAATTCATCACATAGGTCAATGTTTATCCGAAACCTTTCGTATAAATCTTCGGGAGTATCTTTAAAATTGTAAAGTAGATAGTTTGAGAAATCTTTTATGCCATATTTTGCGCCTAATCTAATCGCTTTCACATAGTCCTCTTTTACATCTAAATTATCAAATGCAATCCTAAGAGGACGAATTGGAATTTCACTCAACAAACGAACTTTCTCTTCGGCAAAAAGCCGGGCATCTACACCTTGATTAAAATCGACATAGCGTAGTTTGGGCGATTTGTTTCTGTGCGATTCAAATAAATCTTTCAAGACATCATAAGCCTTAATCATGCTGTCCTTAGTGCACGTATCCAGCTTTAAAAGACTATTCTGTTTTAATACATTATAGACTAATGTCTGCGTATCTCCTTTGGTCTTATCTAATAAGTTCTGTAATAAATAGAACGACTTCCGAATGTAAGCTCTGCTATTGAAGTCTTTTCTCAAATTGGAAAGAGCAATATCCAATTGATTCGGTTCGATATAAGTTGCACCTTTGTAAAAACCGCTGTCTTTAATGTCGGATATTATATCTTCAAAATTCTTTGAGGCAAGAACATTGTTATCCAACAATAGTAAGTTACGCTGTTCCCCGTATGTTTGCTTAGTTAATTCGATTTTATTTTTAATCGGAATGTACCTGTTGAATTTTGGCTCAAGAGTAGGAACTGCGCAGAAAGGACACTTTCTGATGCATCCCCTTGTCATATAGCCATAATATGCATTATTTTCTGGATATTCGTAGTCAATCTCATCCAATATTGAGTAATCTAATGGAAGATCGTCTATAATATCTGTATTTCCTTCATCCAATACACCGGGAACATTCAGCAGCCCCCTCCAAGGTTTTATTCCTGTAGCTTCTTTAACTTCTTTATGCAGTATGGTTGCTAATATGCCTCCAACCATAATATCATCATGGTTCTTTACCAGTGTTTTTGCAAACTCAATGGTTTCGATAGTGATTTTCCAATAGAAAGTAAAAAGAGTAGTTACGAAAACTTTATCCCAAATAGGAGAATCTATGTATTCCTTTTTCCAGTAGTAATTTTTATAATTTTCCAGCCAACCAAGAATTAAATTGTAGTGTTGGCTATCTGTAATATCCAAGTCATCTATCAGGGAGCCTTTCCTTGTTTTGATATATTGGTATATTATGCTTTTCTTCTCCAGCCAATTAATGCTTTTATCAATCTTGATCAGTTTACCAATGCAAAGCTCTGTCGCTTGATTGATAATAAACTCCTTTAAATCGCCTTTGTAAAATACGAGATTATCACCCATATTTCTATGGTATGTCGCTATTTTCATTAATCCTATCGGAGGGTATTTATTTTTGTAGTTGGGCTCTATCAATAGGATATTTCTTTTCATTTAAATGCCTCTTTCACTTTAATTACCAAACTTGGAATTATCTTCTTGTCAGGAAGATTGTCTGCAATCACACTAAATACTTTTGACACAAATTTTTTTTCAGCATTGGTTAGCTTACTCAAATCGTCAAATTCAAAATTGCCTTTCCTTACTGTTTCTTCTATTTTTGCTGATACTTCCTTTGCAGGAGGCGAGGATGTGGTGATTTGTTTTTTTGAGGCAGATATATTTCTGAATATTTTTTCATTGATATCATTATCCGATGTTGCGGATTCATATTTCTTTAGATCTTTTCTGGCGATCTCAGCATCCTGCTGCGCTTTCCTCACTTTGAGGATATGCTCTTCTTTCTGCTGGTTATTGAGGAATTTTTTCGTGTCCAATTCTTCCAGCAATTTAATTTCGGTTTCAAGTTTGCGATAAGCACTTCTGACATTCGACGCAAAATAGACCATCTTATTATGGTCGGAAAATGTTGATTGCAACAAGTCGTAGAATACCTTACAAGTGTCAGTGGGAGTAAAGTCGTTTCTTTGTGAGTTGGGAATCAGTTCAGGATGAACAGCATGGATTTCTCCGAAGAAATAAAAATTCCCTCTCTTGGTATCTTTATGAAATTTGTTCAAAGTGTTTTCATTTCCCACCTGAATATTGTGCTTTCTCAACCGAATCCCTCTGGACATATTTTTCTTATGGTCAGGTATGATACCTTCAAAATTCGATATACTATACCATCCCCAAGCAAGCAATTCTTTATTTGAGGGATGTCTGAAATCAAAAAAAGCCAATTCTTTTACTTCGTCACTTTCCTTTTTGTTTCCGTACTCATCATATATGCTTGTGTTATAACATTTAGAGACAGATTCATTATTCACATAAACCTCGTACTCATCCAAATGTAAATTATTATCTTGCATATATTGAGAGATAAATCCTTTGTAGAAATAAGAAAAGGTTCTGTCGTATGGAACCGGGGCTACCATTTTAAGATAATCCCGAACAGCCTGCCTGTCCAAAAGTTCGTCATTATTCACATTATTTAGTACGACTTTAAAATAATGCTTGTCTTTTTCTTCCGGTTTTGTTTCTACCGTTGTGATTATCTCAATTACGTCAGTAGCGTCTTCTTTACGACTGGAATCATAGAGTATTTCTTGCAGTAGAACCGCATTCCAATAGATGGTTGTTTTATATTCTTCTCCGGCATAGGAAGTTTCAAAAATTAATTGTTTACAGTATGCAAGTCCTGCCAAACGACCGATTCCCCTAAATCCCTTATCTTTACTTCTGTTTTTATCGGACGCTGCTACATCTTTCAGAATCCGCTCTGCTTCGGCTATCGGAACGCCTGTACCGTTATCTTCAATAACGATTCTTTGTTCGTCAGAGTCAATCTCAATTTCGATGTAGCCATTTTTTTGAGATTCCAGCAGCCCTGATTTAACTGCACTATCTATTGCATCCGCTGAGTTTTGGATGTATTCTCTATAAATAGTCTTATGGTCATCATACATACTGAGAGTCAAGGTCTCAATAGCATTCTTTCCAATTTTCGTTTTGTGTTTAGCCATTTTTAAACTGTCTATATGTTGGACGAGGAAATTTTATGTTTATCAATGAACGGAATATCGGGTTTTGAATGATGTACTCGCCTTGTTCCAGCCGTGTCATCATGTTTTGATAAACTTTGGGAATAAACCTGTAATCCGCTTTGGATATTTCGATAGCATTTGTTCGACCATACGCATGTGTAGCACAGTTTCCTTTTACCCTATCATGAATGGCGCTTTTGAATTGTTCGGCAGAAAACAAAATAATTCCAAGCGAGCGACCTCTCTCCGCAATATCCAACAATTGACGCAAGATAGGAGAATTTTTCGGTACATCCGTGGATGCATATTTATTCAGTTCATCTACAAAAATGATTACCTTGCTCGGGATATCTCCTCTTTTTCGTCCCAGCTTTTCCTCATCAACTCCGAGCTTCATTTCATATACAGCCCGCGCCACATCTCCAAAAACAAAGCTTTGCGTGTCTTCATCCAATCTCGCAATGTCAATGACCATGACCTCATTCTTTTTAATTTGCTTTACTGCATCATTTAAGCGAACTTCATTATTACCCTCAACTACTGCACGGCCTGCAAAAACGTCATTACTGATAGCCTTCGAAATAACTCGCTTGAATTTCCTCCAACTGGTTGATAGAATCGCATCTTTACCACTCTCTGTTGATTTTGTCTCAATTCTAGTTTGTACCTCATCTAAAAATTTTTGCCATGTCTGTATCTCTCCAAAGTTCCCTTGATTATTGAGAATTAGATTGACGATACTATCCATTGTACCGGTAGAGTCTTCCTCATTAGCCAACAGCAAGTCTATATTGTTTTTATCTTTTTCGTAAATGTATTTATACTTAAACGCTTCGTTCGAATCTATCTGACGGTGTATGTCTTCCAAATCCGCATAGCTTTGCACGTGTTCTGCATTTTTGTTTGTGGAGAACGGATAGTAGAATTTTACATTTTTAAAAGCTTCTTTATCCCATCCCATTTTTTCATATATCCTCTGGTCTTCGTCAGGCAACTCATCGTTTGGTTCATTTAACCCAAGCAAATCCCTTCCTTTGACATTAAAAAATATGAATGCTACGCTTTGATTTTTATCTTCTCGTTCTTCAAAGTCTTTGTTTAAAAACTTTTGCTGAATATTTTTCAATAGAAACATTGCATAAGAAGTTTTAGAAGCTAAACCGGAAATACCGGAGATATTGAGATGCGCCCCTTCCGGCCCAATCAAAAAATGAGAATTCACGCTAATCGGAATTTCTATTTGATTAGGCTTCTGATACATCTTCAAATAGCCGCATGCCAATGGATTTTTAGGTTTTTTAAGTCCCAAAGCCGTTAGCACATCATCTTCATCACAAGTCTGAACTTGGCTCCCATCTAAAACGGGCGTGTATATATTGGCGGTATTATGAACGACCTTTGCCTTTACATAATTCATACCTAACCTATACATGTTGCCTGTACCATCAACTTCTCCGAAGTCGCTGGATAAAAAACTCGTGATATGGCTTGTGGCGTCAGTAATATGAGATATTTCTTCCACAACTCCATAGCTTGTAGATGGTTTTCCGCTCTCATCTTTAACATGCCGGACTTTTATTACATCAAAGGGACTTAACACTCTTTCTTTGTCAGTCCAAAAGTAAAATTCATCTACCGTTGACGGTGATTTTTCCGTGGCAGATACTTTGCCGATAATTTCTATTGCCATATCTTTCTAAAATAAATTGAGGAAAAAACTATCCCCGATATATTGACTTTTAATAAATGATTCCGTTAAGTACACGGGATAAATATGATTTGCCCATCTTTTATCTGTTCCATAGCAAACGGGATTACGTTCGTTAATTAGATGCGCACTTATCTGATTAATAACATCCGTATTCATACCTTCTTCGATTTCTTCTTCTGTTGTTAGTATCATTTCAACTTTCACAACGCCTGCAAATTGATGGTCATTGAAGATATTCTTTCTAATCCTTAAATACCAAACACAAAACGTGGTTCCTTCAAACACATATTTGAAAGCCTCTGTACGGTGAAATGCAGGTAATTCAGCTATTGTTCTGGCAATACTTTCGTTATCGGATTTAAAAAGTTCGGGATTGAAACTTTTCGATACTCCAACCACGTATTTATAATGCCTCTTTAGCTTGGATAAATCATGTCCCTTGATTGAGTAGCGTTTGGAATATTCCAAAGAGCCATCCTTAAGCAAGTAGGAACTGTCATTCAAAAGATTTTCTTTCCATAATTCGTGAACAATTTCTTGCTCCAAATCCATCATCTCGTTTTGAATCAGGGTTACGCCTCTATCTTCGTATTTTTCTTTTTCTCCCGAATTGTTCTTTTTCAAAAGTTCCGTTTCGTAAGGTAGTATTTTGGAAAAGCGTACATTCATCTTTTCCAAAATGGGATTTTTATTTAGTTCGTCTATCAGGCTACTAAAAAACGGCGCATCAGGAACACCGTCCGTGTTCAGCATTATTGGCAATGACAGAACAAAATGTTGTTCTAATTTTTTTCTTTTAAAGGTAGAAATGCCGGGTCTATGACAACACCCTACGGCTATTTGCCCCGCGATTATCGGATATATTCTTTTTCCGATTGCGATGTCATCAACCTTATATGTTTTTCTGGAACCGTCAAGGAAGTATTTGAATGTAGAGTTGCCTATGTACTTTTTAGCTTCATCTTCAACAGAAATATATTTAAGTCTTTTCCTATTTGTTTCAGCTTTGGGTTCTAAAACAATTTGGGGCTTGTCATCATATTTTAAGGTAGGAACATTTACATCATCTAAGCTATACTTGAATGATTTGTAGCATTTCCCATTTGTATTTTTATCGAAAAAATTAAGTATTCGTTCCATACCATATATGATTATTCGAAATCCATACTGCAAAGTTAAATTTTCACTCTCTTCTATTTATATATAATTCAAATAATTACCCCTGTTTACCACATCAAATGCCGCATTAGGATATGTTTCTTTGAAAATTGCCGGAATATCAGGCTTTTTATTCCCCCATTTGAACTCCAGTGCAGTAAGAGCATCCGAACCTTCTTCAACGAGGTCTATTTCCTGACGGTCGTAAGTTCTCCAAAAATAAAATTCCTTGCCTAAACCTTCATTATAGTTGGCCTTTATCCGTTCGCTTATCAAATAGTTTTCCCATAACGCACCGACATCCTGTCGAATCGACAAAGGACTGAAATTGCCAATGATAGCATTACGAATACCGTTGTCATAGAAATACCATTTGCCAGCCTTTGTTACTTCTTTGCGCAGGTTACGCGCGTATGCTCCGAGACGGTAAACAACAAATACCTTAGAAAGCAGGTCGAGGTATTTTTCAACCGTATTTTTACTCATGCCGAGTTGCTTGCCAAGTTCGTCGTATGATACTTCATTGCCGAGTTGAAAGGCTATCAGGCGCAGTAGTTCTTTCATCTTGCCGGAATTTTTCAATCCATCGACGGCCAGAATATCTTTCAGCAAATAAGCGCCGACAATATCCCTTAAATAATCGGTTTTGCGTTCAAAACCATCCATAGTCACCACTTCGGGATAAGAACCGTATATGAGGCGTGATTCGAGATTTTGCCGGGTTTCCAATGCCGTTTCGATTTGTGCAATTTCTTTTTGAGAAAATGAAGTGAGGTGGAACTGCGTACTTCGTCCAACCAACGGTTCGCCCGCCTTATTCAAAAGGTCAAAAGATGACGAACCGCTTGCAATTACCCGAATACCTTCAATTTCATCAACAATCAGTTTCAGTTTAGAACCAATATTAGGAATACTTTGCGCTTCATCTATTGCCAACAAATCAACTCCTTCCAACAAATGTCGATAATTGGCAACAGACTGTTCTTCCAGTAAAGCCAATGTGTCATAATCCTCTCCGTTGAGCAGCATCGTTTTTCCGGTAAAGTCCTTAACCAGTTGACGCATCAATATGGTTTTTCCAACCCTTCGCGCACCAAAAATCAGAACCGCTTTATTCGGCTCTATTCTGGCAGCTATCCTGTCTCGTAATAATCGTTTTAACGGCTCCATATCTTCTTAATTCTTTTGCGCAAAGATAGCTGTTATTTGTTAATTGACAAAATTCAAATAAAAAATGTCAGCCTATTGACTATTTTCGCAAGCAGACCGATTCAACGCCACAAGCTTCCATTCCGACGCCACAAACTGCCATGCCTCGAAAACATAGCTTTGAGACGTTTTTGTCTTCTTACTTTTGCATTTCAATTTATTGTCAAACAGCTAAAAACAAATTCATTATGCAGCAAGAAGATGATTTGAGAGGCTTGGCAAAAGTCATGGACTTTATGCGGGCGTTAAGTATTCTGTTCGTCGTGATAAACATTTACTGGTTCTGTTACGGTGCAATCAGAGAGTGGGGTATCGACATCGGGGTAGTCGATAAAATCCTGATGAATTTCAACCGGACGGCACACCTATTTACCTCGATTCTATGGACAAAAATCTTTGCAGTAGTGTTTCTTGCCCTGTCATGCCTCGGTACAAAGGGCGTAAAAGACGAGAAAATAACTTGGAGTAAAATTTACATCTGTCTGATTTTCGGGTTCGTTTTCTTTTTCCTGAATTGGTGGTTACTGGTTCTACCGTTCCCGTTGGTAGCCAACGCCGGATTCTACATTTTTACTATGACCGTCGGCTATATCCTGCTCCTGATGGCGGGTATATGGATGTCGCGCCTGTTCAAAAGCAACCTCATGGACGATGTTTTCAATACGGAGAACGAGAGCTTTATGCAGGAAACGCGGCTGATGGTAAATGAGTATTCCGTCAATCTCCCCACATGCTTCTGGTTTAAGAAAAAAATGTGGAAGGGCTGGATTAACGTCGTGAACCCGTTCAGGGCGGCAATAGTATTAGGCACTCCCGGTTCCGGCAAGTCCTACGCCGTGGTAAACCAGTTCATAAAACAGCAGATTGAAAAGGGCTTTTCGATGTATGTATATGACTTTAAATTCCCTGATTTATCGACGATTGCGTATAACCACCTGTTAAACAACCGTGAAGGTTATGCCAAAGTCCCGACGTTCTACGTGATAAACTTCGATGACCCGTCGCGCTCGCATCGTTGCAATCCGATTAACCCCTCGTTCATGGACGATATTTCGGACGCGTATGAATCAGCCTATACCATCATGCTGAACCTCAATAAAACGTGGGTGCAAAAGCAGGGAGATTTCTTTGTCGAATCACCGATTATTCTATTCGCCGCAATAATATGGTATTTGCGCATTTATAAAGACGGGAAGTATTGCACGTTTCCCCACGCAATAGAATTTCTAAACAAACGCTACGAAGATATTTTTCCAATTCTTACCTCTTATCCCGAACTGGAGAACTACCTGTCGCCCTTCATGGACGCATGGCTTGGAGGCGCTGCCGATCAATTAATGGGACAAATTGCA
This sequence comes from Tannerella sp., assembly GCA_031278765.1. Lineage (GTDB taxonomy): Bacteria > Bacteroidota > Bacteroidia > Bacteroidales > Tannerellaceae > Tannerella. The sequence continues at coordinate 13,672 of JAITJX010000111.1, forward strand.
TCGGCAAAAATCCCGCTTTCCCGCATGATAAGTCCGCAGCTTTATTGGGTAATGTCCGGCGATGAATTTACGTTGGACATCAATAACCCGGACGACCCGAAAATATTGGTAGTCGGCAACAATCCCGACAGGCAAAATATATACGGTGCGGCATTAGGGCTGTATAATTCCCGTATTGTAAAGTTGATTAACAAGAAAGGGCAGCTAAAAAGTTCGGTTGTGATTGACGAGTTACCGACTATTTACTTCAAAGGACTGGATAACCTGATAGCAACCGCCCGAAGCAATAAAGTCGCCGTACTGTTGGGCTTTCAGGACTTTTCGCAGTTGAAGCGTGATTATGGCGATAAAGAGGCAGCGGTCGTGATGAACACTGTGGGTAATATCTTTTCCGGTCAAGTGGTGGGCGATACAGCGAAAACGCTGTCCGACCGCTTCGGAAAAGTGTTACAGAAACGCCAGTCCAT
>JAITJX010000042.1 GCA_031278765.1 Tannerella sp.
TAATTGTTTTCGTGGTTGATTTTAGTGAATACGATAACTTGCGTATAGGGGGATGCTTTTGCTTTTTTGTTACCTCTTTATGATTCTTCGATTTTATTTATCCCTTTCTGAATTGCTGAAAAAAATTGAAAAGTTTTGAAATATTAAAGAAATGTTGTAATTTTGTCAGTCATACCGGTAAAATTGCAGTTTCATATATGACTAATAATGATATACAACAGGTTAAACAACGATTCGGAATAATAGGCAATAACGCCGATCTGAACAGAGCGATTGATGTGGCTTTGCAAGTTGCGCCGACCGATTTGTCCGTTTTGATTACGGGTGAAAGCGGGGTAGGAAAAGAGTACTTTCCGCAGATTATCCATCAAAACAGTCCGCGAAAACATGCGCAATATATTGCTGTAAATTGTGGCGCTATTCCCGAAGGCACGATTGATTCCGAACTTTTCGGGCATGAAAAAGGCTCATTTACAGACGCCAAGGATTTGCGTAAAGGTTACTTTGAAGTTGCAAACGGAGGTACGATTTTTCTTGACGAAGTAGGAGAATTGCCGCTTGCAACGCAAGTACGTTTATTAAGAGTACTCGAATCCGGTGAATTTCTGAAAGTCGGCTCGTCAAAAGTACAGAAAACAAATGTAAGAATAGTTGCGGCCACAAATGTAAATCTCGTGGAAGCCGTTACAAATCATAAATTTCGTGAAGATTTATATTATCGCCTTAATACTGTGCCTATCAGAATACCTCCATTGAGAGAACGGCATGAAGATGTACTGTTGCTTTTCCGCAAGTTTGCGAGTGATTGTGCAGAAAAATACCGTATGCCGGCAATTAAGCCGGATGAGGGAGCAAAACAATTGTTGTTGTCGTACAGATGGCCCGGGAATATCAGAGAACTGAAAAATATTGTCGAACGCATCTCTGTAATTGAAGAAAATCGTGAAATGACGAAAGAAATTTTGCAGTTTCATTTGCCGAATATTTCGATGGAAAAACTTCCGGCATTGGTTCGTCAAGCTGATGATGGTAAGATTTTTAACAGCGAAAGAGAAATATTGTATCAAGTGCTTTTCGACATGAAAAAAGACATGAACGAGTTGAAAAAACTTGTGCATGACATTATCAATGGTAGCGTTCCTATTCATGGGATTGAAAATGAGGTATATACAGCACCTGTGCCTATGCAGAAAACGCCTGTTCACCGTCCGGCAATGCGCGATACTGCAATTCTGGATGCGGAAACGGTAGAAGAATCCATGTCATTGGAAGATGTTGAAAAAGACATGATCAAGAAAGCATTAGACCGAAACAAAGGAAAACGGAAAAATGCAGCTTCTGATTTAAGAATTTCAGAGCGAACATTATACAGAAAAATTAAAGAATACGGACTGGAATGAAAATTTTTCTCAAAATAAATATTTTATTGGTTGTATGTACGATATGGTTTTCATGTTCAATATCTTATAAATTCAATGGCGCATCAATCGACTACACTAAAGTTACTTCCATTTCAATTAAAGATTTCCCAAATATGGCGGCATTGGTATATGCTCCATTGACACAGAAATTTACGGAAGAATTGAAAGACAAATATACCCGTCAAACAAAATTGAAGGTATTACGGGAAAACGGCGATCTTGATCTGGAAGGTGAAATTATTAACTATACGCTCACTCCTCAGGCTGTTAAGGAGGATGCTTATGCTTCTCAAACCCGACTTACCATAACTGTACGTGTAAGATATACGAACAATACCAATTCCGAAGAGGATTTTGAACAGACATTCTCTGCTTATCAGGACTTCAGTAATGATAACACAATAGAACAGGTTCAGGACCAATTATCGCAAGAGATTATAAAAGAGATTATTGACCAAATATTTAATCAAACCGTAGCAAACTGGTAATATATGACTGTAAATGAATTATATAAATGGATTGCAAACCCTTTGTTATTGACAAAAATATCATTGTCGGAACTTAAACAGTTGATTAATGAATATCCTTATTTTCAGACAGCCAGAATGTTATATTTGAAAAATTTATCTGTTACGGGAGATGTACGTTTTCAAAAAGAACTTAAACGAATGTCTGTTTACGTTCCCGACAGAAAACGCTTGTATATGTTGATTGGAAGCAAGCAATTTGAAAATCAGGAAAATATAAAAGTTCAAAAAAATAAAGATTTAAAGATTCGGGAAAAAACGGAAGAACCTGCCGCCATTGCAGGAGAGGAATCTATTCGAATTGTTTTCGAAGAAGAAAAATCCGAAACAAAAACAGAACAGAAAATTAAAAATCAATATATTACAATAGCCCCTGCGGATTATATATCATGGCTGGAATCAAATGCCGAAGATATTGTTTCTCATGAAAGTGAAGATAAGCACCTGAAGTATCAGAATTTAATAGATTCTTTCATAGAAAGCGCCGGAAAACTGCAAATCAACAAACAGGGAAATGAAGACAAAAAGTCGAAAAACGACAAGAAAAGTGAAGTAATTCCGTTGAATGAGACATCTGAGAAAAATTTGCTTGACGACTCATATTTCACTGAAACTCTGGCGCATGTATATTTCAGTCAGAAACGATATGACAAGGCGTTGGAAATTATTCGCGTATTAAGTTTGAAATATCCGGAAAAAAATGTTTACTTTGCAGACCAAATTCAGTATTTAGAGAAAATTATTAACATAAAAAAATAAAAAAGATGTACGTATTTATATCAATTATGATTCTTTTGGCATCAGTCTTTTTAGTATTGATTGTACTGGTTCAGAACTCTAAAGGAGGGGGCTTGGCAGCAAGTTTTTCTTCATCAAATCAAGTGTTGGGCGTTCGTAAAACAACCGATTTCCTTGAAAAGGCAACCTGGATAGCCGCAGGAGTGGTGATAATCCTGTGTATAGGCATTACGGCTTATATTCCCCGTGAAAATACCATAAATCAAAATTCCGAAGTCCTTCCCAATATTAATTTGCCCGTACAACAAGCTGTTCCGGATTTCGGAGCGCCTCTTCAACCGGAGGAATCAACGCAACAGCCCCAATCGGAGGAAATCCCTGTAAATTAATCTGATTTACTCGGCAACAAACGACAATAACTTCGTTCCGGACGAAGTTATTGTCGTTTGTATAAAAAATCAAGATTTTGTACTAAAAAACGACGAGTTTTGTACCTGATAACAGCAAATTGGATAAATAGGGAGTTGTAAAGGGCATCATTTGTACAGTCTGTTTTTATATTTGCAACATAAAAACGTAATACTTCTTTATATTATTAGTTTTTTTTAAGGTAAAAAGTTTATTAAAGGTTAATGCAGAAAAGTCTGAACGCGAGTTTGGGCTTTTCAATTTTATTTCTCTTCTTCCTCGCACATGTTATGAAAAACGTTCTGAACGTCTTCGTCTTCTTCAATTTTTTCAATAAGTTTTTCGACCATTTCGCGTTGTTCCGGCGTAACATCCTTTAAATCATTAGGAATACGTACAAACTCGCTCGAAGTTATCTCATAGCCGTTATCTTCCAGATATTTCTGAATGGCAGAGTTTTGTGCAAACTCTCCATAAAGAACCAATTCGCCTTCGTCTTCATAAACTTCATCAACGCCATAGTCAATCAGTTCGAGCTCAAAATTTTCTAACGAAACGACATCTTTTTTCGTTATGTGAAAAACACATTTATGATCAAAAAGAAATTCCAAAGAGCCGGTCGTACCGAGCGAACCGCCATGTTTATTGAAATAACTACGAACATTGGCAACGGTACGAGTTGTATTATCAGTCGCCGTTTCTACAAAAACAGCAATTCCGTAAGGACCATAACCTTCGTAGTTCATCTCTTTGTAGTCCGTAAAATCCTTGGAGGTAGCTTTTTTAATAGCTCGCTCAACATTATCTTTCGGCATGTTTTCTTTTTTTGCCGTTTGCATCAACACTCTAAGACGAGGATTCGTCTCAGGGTCGGGACCACCTGATTTTGCTGCAATTGTGATTTCTTTGCCTAACTTTGTGAAAACACGGGCCATATTACCCCAACGTTTCATCTTCCTTGCTTTTCTGTATTCAAACGCTCTTCCCATATATCTGTCTTATTTTTAATTAATTCTGAAAAAACAATTCTACTTTCTATCTGATACTTGCTCCGAGTTTGTCTCTCAGGTTTTTTTGAATCTTTTGCATTATATTATCTATTTGCTTGTCATTCAATGTTTTTTCTTCGTCTTGAATGTAAAAACTTACGGCATATGATTTTTTTCCTTCCGGCAGATTTTTTCCTTCATAAACATCGAACAACACAATATTTTTCAACAGTTTACTTTCGCTCTCCAGTGCAGTTTTTTTAATGTCGGCAAATTTTACTTCGTTATTAATAAGCAAAGCCAAATCTCGCTTTATTTCGGGAATCTTGGGAATATCCCTGTATTTAATCCATAATTTAAATACATCTTTCATCAGTGCGTTCCATGACAATTCCGCAAAATAGACTTCATTATCTATATCCATCATTTTTAGTATCTTACGATTTATTATTCCATATTCTCCCAGATTCCTGCCTGTTGGCAAAGCGATTTTCATACCGGAAACAAAAATATCGTTTGAGAAGTCTGTGTAAACCAGTTTTTCAATATTCAATCCCAAGCGTATCAAAATATTTTCAACATATGCTTTCAGTTCATAGATGGACGTTTTTTCGTTCACGTGCATCCAATTATTTTCAATTTTATTTCCTGAAATCCATAAACCAAGTTTGTAATCTTCCCTGTAAGCCGAAACAGCAGTTGCTTCGTCCTTCTTTTCTTTGTTTAACGTATAGCAATTGCCAAATTCAAAGAAATGAATGTTTTTGTTTTTGTGTTTTATATTGAACTCCACATTTTGGAGTCCTCCGAACAATAAAGTTTGGCGCATAACGTTCAAATCGTTACTCAAAGGATTCATGAGCGTTACGCATTTAACAGCCGGGAACGATGAAAGCCCTTCATAATATGCCGACTTTGTAAGCGAATTATTCAGAACTTCGTTAAATCCTTCTCCGCAAAGTTGTTCGGAAATGATGTTTTCAAGTTTGTAACTTTTGTCCGTTAAAGTCTGATAACCAAGTGTAGAATTTACATGGTCGTAGATTTCCACGTTGTTATATCCATAAATGCGCAAAATTTCTTCAATCACATCAACATCACGGCGAACATCATAACGATAAACCGGAACTTTCAGCGATAAACTTTCTTTTGTTTCCATAACTATTTCCACATCAAGAAAATTCAGGATATCTTTAATTTTCTTAGCCGATATTTCCTTTCCTATCAAGGAATTAATTTTCGAGAACGTAACATCAACATTAAACGGTTCAATTTTATTGGGATAAATATCCTGAATATCGCCGGTTATCTTGCCGCCCGCAATTTCCTGAATCAACAGAGCGGCGCGTTTTAAAACAAAAATGGTTTGATTTGGGTCAAGTCCCCGTTCAAAGCGGAACGAAGCATCGGTGCTCAATCCGAAACGGCGTGCGGTTTTGCGTATCCACGAGGGATTGAAACATGCCGATTCGAGAAAAATGTTAGTCGTGTTTTCTGTAACGCCGGAACCCAAACCTCCGAAAACGCCGCCGATGCACATAGGCTCGCGTTCGCTGCAAATCATCAAGTCTTGCTTTGTCAAAGTTCGCTCTACTCCGTCAAGTGTAACAAATCTGGTTCCTTCCGGCATTGTATCCACAATTACTTTATTTCCTTTTATTTTGTCCGCATCAAAAGCATGTAGCGGCTGACCGATTTCATACAAAATATAATTTGTTATATCTACGATATTGTTTATTGGACGCAAACCGATGGCTATCAGGCGTTTTTTTATCCAGTCAGGACTTTCTTTTACGGTTACGCCTTTAATTGTAACGCCCGAATAGCGAATACAACCGTCGTGGTTAATTTTTTCAACTGTAATGGCTTGCGAATCGTCGTCAATTTTGAATCCCTCTATGGCTGGAAATTTCAAATTTGCTTCTTTTCCGTTTTGTTTCAGAAAAGCTGTAAGGTCACGGGCAACGCCTATGTGAGATGTCGCATCTACACGGTTGGGCGTAATATCAACTTCCAGAACATAGTCGTCTTCAATCTTGTAGTAATCTTTTGCAAGCATACCCACCTTGGTATCGGCTGGTAATACAATAATTCCCGAATGGTCGTTACCGATTCCTATTTCATCTTCTGCACAAATCATTCCGAATGATTCGACTCCGCGAATTTTGCTGCGTTTGATTTTAAATTCGTTATCACCGTTATATAGCGTTGTACCGATGGTTGCAACAATAACTTTTTGTCCCTGGGAAACATTCGGAGCGCCGCATACGATTTGAAGCGGCTCGCCCTCGCCTATGTTTACGGTCGTAACGTGAAGGTGATCGGAATCCGGATGTGCCGTGCAAGTCAGAACTTCACCTGTGACAAGTCTCTCAAGTCCTCCTTTGACGGTTTGAATTTTTTCGACTTTTCCGGTTTCCAAACCTATGGATGTCAATGCTGAAGATAATTCTCCGGCAGTCATATCGAAAGAAACATATTCTTTCAACCAATTGTAGGATATATTCATTTTTAACTAATTTTTTTTACAAATTGACCTGCAAAAGTAAGAAAAAAGTCTAAAATAACGATGCTGGGAGGTTTTTAATTTTATTTTTCTGCATGAGCATTACAATCCGTTTCTCCAAAGCAAATAACTGTAACAACGGAAGATAAAGCGTTGATATAAAGGATTTGAAGGAGAATATAGCCGGCGCCGGTTTTCCATAATAAATTTTTTGTCTATGCAATCTTCCGGATCTTCCAATTTGCGGATGACGTCAAGCATAACATCGCCTATTTCGTTGAGCCAATTCTGTTCCGGAATATAAAAACCCATTTTCTGTTTGCGCCGGCATATTTCGTCAGGAACTAATCCCAACATTGACTTGCGCAGTAAATACTTGTTCCAGCCGTTGTGAATCTTGTAAACCGAAGGAATTGAAAATACGTATTCTGCGAGGTCAATACTGTCCGAAAGCGGCATGACACACTCAATTCCGAATGAGGCGGCGGAATGTTCGCCCCATCGCAAAATATTTGCCAGGTATTTCGTATAACTTTCGTACAAGGCATCGTTAAGTATTTCTTTTTTAACGGGTATAACAGGAGGCGGCTGTTTAAAATACAAATCTCTCGTCTGCGGCAACAGTGAATTATATTCATTTCTTCTGGCTTTCAATGCGAGTTTCAGGCTGTCGTAATATACCTGTTTGGCAATTAGTTTAACACGTCTTACCAACATTTCTTTTGGGGACAATCCGGAATTTTCCACACGCATCAATTCGCGCCACCATGCCGACCATTCTCCATTTGCTCGAAGCGCTTTCAGGTGAAGCGGGAAATAAGCCGGATAACCTCCAAGCATTTCGTCGCCGCCTTGTCCGTCAATAAAAACCGCCTGTCCCTGCTTTTTTATTTCTTCCATAATTCTGTATTGCACAAGCGAACTCGCATTGTAAAGCGGTATATTGTGAATTTTATTGGCAAAAGCCAGTTTTTCAACAATATCTTCCGAAGTACAGACAACTTTTATCCAATCAACTCCTGTGTGGCGAACGACTATTTCAGCCCATTTTGCTTCGCCGCCGTCATATTTGTCTGTGGTTGTATAGGCTACGATGGTTTTTTGAGGATCGGTATTCCTTGCCGTACAAATTAACGAAGAACTGTCCATACCGCCACTGACGCCTATCGCAACAGGTCCGTTAAACTGTTGCAGGTTTGCATGTACCGATTCTGCAATCAAATTGCGGATTTTATTGAGATATTTTTTTTCATCAGCCTCATTATATGAACTATAGGTATGGTCGTAGGATAAAGTATAATATTTCTCCATTGACGTTTTACCTGTATTTATTTCATATTTAACATAATGAGACGGTTCTACGGAATGAATATCATTAAAAAAATACTGGTCAAACTTGCCGATATCACCCCAAAGCAGATAGTCGATGACGGTATTTTTGTTTACGCTTTGACAATCGTCGAACATTGTGTAGAGCGCTCTGCTTTCCGTAGCGACTGAAAACCGATTTGAAGTATTGCAGAAAAACAAAGGTCTGTTCCCGAAATGGTCGCGGGCTGCATAGATGATATTATTTTTTCTATCCATAAGGATTATAGACCAAAAACCTTTTATCATTTTGAAACATTCGATTCCATATTTCATGAAAAGAAGATATATGATATACGTGTCTTCCTTATCATCCGAATTGCCAGATAATGAATAGTACAAGTCGGATTTATTCAAAATTTTGCCGTCGAAAATCAAAATACAATCTTCATTAACAGTTGCGCCGGTTACATTACTTTTTTCCGGCGAACATTCGGCGATTAAAAATTTTATCACCTCGGAACGTGTTTCAGTAACTTTCAAATCTTTATCTAACAGCAATGCTTCTTTGCGTACATTACCCCTGTGTGACATTGCATTTAATCCCTTAGCTATAAACTCTTCAATTTCAGCGGCTCGAAATTCTCTTTTAAAATAGGTGGCCAATAATCCATTCATAATTTTTTTTTTGCAAATGTACATATATTTTTTAGAAAATTGATGAAAAACCTTTTATCTTTGCGGGAAATTATGAAAGTTTTATCAAATAGCAGTTTTCGGAGCAATAGTCCGCTGGTTGCCACCACAGGTTTTTTCGATGGAGTGCATGGCGGACACCGGTTTTTGTTGAGCGAGTTGAAACGTTTGGCGCAGGAACGCGATTTGCCGTCGGCCGTCATCACTTTTGCGGTTCACCCGCGTATTGTTTTACAGGCTGATTTTCATCCGGAGTTGCTTAATACTTATGAAGAAAAAATCCGGCTGTTGGGTAAAACAGGTATTGATTACTGTATTGTTCTGGATTTTGACCGTTCGCTTGCCGAAACGCCGGCTTGTGATTTTATTAGAGAGTTGTTGTATAAAAAATTAAATGTTACTACTTTATTGGTCGGATATGATCATCGTTTCGGACACTTGCGTTTGGACGGGTTCGACAAGTATGCGGAATACGGTGCAAGGTGTGGAATGGAAGTTGTCAAAACTGCATCATATACGGATAACGGTGTAACAATCAGCTCTTCCAAAATCAGAACTTTACTTCATGCAGGCAATATTGCCGCTGCAAACGCTTTACTTGGATACAATTATACGCTTAAAGGCCGAGTCGTTGAAGGAAATAAAATCGGTCGTACAATAGGTTTTCCGACTGCAAATATAGCTGTTGCGGATAAGCAAAAGCTGGTACCCGCTTTCGGGGCTTATGCCGTTTGGGTAGACATTGAAAGCGTCAAATATAAAGGCATGTTGTACATTGGCACAAGACCTACTGTTGATAATGGATCTGAAACAAACATAGAAGTGAATATTTTCGATTTTCGCAAAGATATTTATAATAAACGGATTGCCGTAGAGTTTGTAGATTATATAAGAGAAGACAAAAAATTTTCGTCTTTGGACGAGTTGAAAATGCAGTTGAAGAGAGACATGGAAAACGTGTTTGAGAAGTTACAAAGAAATAACTGAAAACTTATTCTAAGGTATATGGAATATTTTTATGAAGCAATAGATATTTTAAAGGGAATGATTTCAATTCCTTCGTTCAGCGGCGAAGAAAAAGAAGTATCCGATTTTTTGCAGAACATGTGGATTAAAGCGGGTCAGGCTGTGAATCGACATGGAAACAATTTATGGCTTTCGACAGGCATTGATTCTGCCAAACCCACTTTATTACTAAATTCTCATGTAGATACTGTTCGTCCTGTGAGCGGTTGGACAGCAGATCCTTTCCGCCCCGACGAATCGGAAAACAATAAGCTGACGGGGCTTGGAAGCAATGACGCAGGCGCTTCTGTCGTTTCCCTTTATGAAGCATTTAAGATTTTAACGCAAAAAGAGCAGCCTTATAATTTGATATTTTTAGCTTCGGCGGAAGAAGAAATTTCGGGGAAAGGGGGGATAGAAAACGTTTTACCGTTATTACCCGAAATAAATTTTGCGGTTGTAGGCGAGCCGACATATATGTACCCGGCTGTTGCCGAAAAGGGTTTGATGGTACTCGACTGTACGGCGAGAGGCAAAGCCGGACATGCAGCGCGCGACGAAGGCGTCAATGCTATTTACAAGGCAATTGATGATATAGAATGGTTTGAGAAATATCTTTTCAAGAAAAAAAGCGATTTGCTCGGCGAGGTAAAAATGAGCGTAACTCAGCTTCAGGCCGGGACGCAGCACAATGTTATTCCCGACAAATGTACTTTTGTGGTTGATGTACGCAGTAACGAAATGTATTCCAACGAAGAATTGCTGGAAGAGATTCGCGCGCATGTACGTTGTGAAACGAAAGCGCGCAGTTTGCGTCTCAATTCGTCGCGCACGGATGTTGAACACCCATTTGTAAAACGCGCCGTAATGCTGGGAAAACAGCCTTTCGGCTCTCCTGCGCTGAGCGACCAGGCCTTAATGCCTTTTGCATCCGTTAAAATAGGGCCGGGAGACTCGGCACGTTCGCACAGCGCCGACGAATATATTCGCCCTTCGGAGATTCGCGAAGCAATTGATACATACATCATGTTATTGGACGGCTTATGCTTAAAGATATAATAGGCACGGTAGGAGCGCGTTATCTTGTGGCTTTTTTTAATTTGCCGCTTATTTTCATCAATGGCAAAGTCTTGGGACGCGAAGGAATGGGGATCGTCGGTTTGATTTACGCCTCTGCCAATCTCGCGGTGATTTTTAACAGCATTTTCTGCGAAAACACCATCGTGTATTTCATGAACAAATACAGTCTCCGTTACGTGTTTTACCCGGCTTATATCTGGTCGTTAACCGGCTCGTTCGTTTCATGCGGAGTAATGGCCGTATGCGGCATGTTACCGGAAAACTACGAATGGACTGTTTTAGCGCTGGCGGTTTTGATTTCGCTCACTACCGCCAATTCCATGTTTCTTTTAGGCGCCGACAAAGTGAAAATTTTCAACTTGATGTTTATCATTCAAGGTACAGGCTTGTTTCTGACAGTTATTTTTCTGTATTATATAGCCGGTTTCAAGAATATTAACGGATATATGACAGGATTGTTCTCGGCATATTCCATAGCCTTCGTTTACAGTTGCGTATCAATGTTTCCGCTTTTCGGAAAACAGACCGGGAACAAAGCGGATAAATCACTGCTGGAAACGCTGAAAGAGATGTCGGTTTATGGCCTTTGGAGCTGTGTCGATAATCTTGCGGAAGGACTGACGACCCGTTTGAACTATTTTCTGATACGGCATTGGGGCGGATACGGAAATGTAGGCTTACTTGATTCCGGAACGAAAATATCCGAAAGCGTATGGCATATCAGCAGCAGTGTCAGCTATGTGGAATACAAGGAAGTTTCGAAAACATCGGAAAAGGAAATACAAAAAAATATAACTATAAAGTGGTTAGGACTGACGTTTTGCGCCTTGACTGCCGTAATGCTTATTGTTGTATTCATTCCGGAATGGCTCTACACCGAATATCTGTTAAGCGCCGAGTTTGCCGGAATAAGAAAAATTATTATCGGACTGTCGGTCGGAATTGTAGCCTTTGGGAGTAACAGGATATTAAGTCATTATTTTACAGGTAGCGGGAAAGTAAAATACAGCGCATACTCCTCGATAACAGGACTTGCCGTTTTGCTCATCGCAGGTTATATTTTGATTCCGAAATACGGCGTTTCGGGAGCCGCCATCACAACCAGCATCGCTTATTGCTGCATGTTGCTATTCTCAATAATTGTCTTCATGAAACAGACGAATACGAAATTCGGCGATTTTTTCCGCATCATCCGTGTAGTGTTTCTTTCTCATTTACACACAATCGAAAAACGGCGAAAAGCGCCGCATGGTCGTTTGAAATAATGCCGAAAACAAAAAAAAGTAAAAGGGTAAAAGCCTCGGAAAGTTTCACAGACGTGAAACAGCCAGCCCTTCTCGGGGGAAGTAACGTACCGAACGCCCTGCACACGATAGCGTGAGAGGCAGGAATACGAAAGCAGAAAGAAAACCGCTTCGTTTTCCTGCCGTTCAATTTATTTCCTGTTACGATTTCCGTAACGGCTCATAAATTTATCAACACGTCCCGCAGTATCAACCAGCTTGGCCTTGCCTGTGTAGAATGGGTGAGAAGTGTTTGAAATTTCAAGTTTGACAAGCGGATAAGTGATTCCGTTAATATCAATAGTTTCTCTCGTTTTTATAGTCGAACGGGTAATGAATATGTCTTCGTTCGACATGTCTTTGAATACCACTTGGCGGTATCCCTCCGGATGTATTCCTGCTTTCATATCTTTAATTTTTTAATCTTTATGTTTTCTAAATTTTCTTCATTTGGGAGCGCAAAGGTAATGAAAAAAAGACAAACATGCAAAAAAAGATTCAGCCCGTTATCGTTATTTTTGAGAAAGACCTTTTACTAATAAATTTCTTTTGGCAAATAAAAGTTTAATTTTTCTCCGGATCTGATGTGCTCGATTTTCCGGATATCCGTAACGCTCTTACGTATGTCCGTAAGGTTCTTACGTATGTCCGTAAGGTTCTTACGTATGTCGTAAGGTTCTTGTGGAGGTACATAAGGTTCTTGTGGAAGTACATAAGGTTCTTGTGGAGGTACATAAGGTTCTTGTGGAGGTACATAAGGCTCTTGTGGAGGTACATAAGGCTCTTGTGGAGGTACATAAGGCTCTTGTGGAGGTACATAAGGTTCTTGTGGAGGTACATAAGGTTCTTGTGGAGGTACATAAGGTTCTTGTGGAG
>JAITJX010000098.1 GCA_031278765.1 Tannerella sp.
TAATTGTTTTCGTGGTTGATTTTAGTGAATACGATAATTTGCGTATAGGGGGATGCTTTTGCTTTTTTGTTACCTCTTTATGATTCTCCGATTTTATTTATCCCTTTCTGAATTGCTGTAAAAATAACGGACAGCAACTCCAATTAAATAAAATATTGTATCTTTGCAGAACAAAACAATGGAGAATATTATGTCAGAGAACGTTTTAACAGAGGAAAAGAAGAAAAGTTTGAATTTCATAGAACAAATGGTAACAAGCGACTTGGCCGAAGGTCGCAATAATAACAGAATCCAAACACGTTTTCCGCCCGAACCAAACGGATACCTGCACATCGGACATGCGAAAGCCATTTGTCTTGATTTTGGGCTTGCAAAAAAATACAATGGCGTATGCAACCTTCGCTTTGACGATACGAATCCTTCAAAAGAAGATGCCGAATATGTTAATTCCATTCAGGAAGATATTAAATGGCTTGGTTTTCAATGGGGCAAAGTCTACTATGCTTCCGATTATTTCCAGCAACTTTACGATTTTGCCGTGAGACTGATAAAAGCAGGCAAAGCATATATCGACGAGCAAACATCCGAACAGATAGCTCAACAAAAAGGAACGCCGACGCAGTCGGGGACGGAAAGCCCTTATCGCAACCGACCGGCAGAAGAAAGCATAGACCTTTTCCGCCGTATGAATGAAGGAGAATTTGATGAAGGAACGATGACTTTGCGTGCAAGATTGGACATGACTTCTTCAAACATGCACTTTCGCGACCCAATCATTTACAGAATAATCAAAACGCCTCACCACCGTACAGGCACCCATTGGAAAGTATATCCAATGTATGACTTTGCACATGGCGAGAGCGATTATTTTGAAGGGGTTACACATTCATGGTGTACGCTTGAATTTGAAGTTCACCGTCCGCTGTACGACCGTTTTATCGACATGCTTGTGGATGAATTGAATAAAGAAAATAACGATGATTTCAGTAAAAACAAGGTTTACGAAGATTATCGTCCCTATCAAACCGAATTTAATCGCCTGAACCTGACATATACAATGATGAGCAAGCGAAAACTGTTGCAACTTGTACAGGAAAAAATTGTAAACGGCTGGGACGACCCCCGTATGCCGACACTTTGCGGGTATCGCAGACGCGGCTTCACGCCCGAATCTATTCATAATTTTATAAATATGATAGGATACACGAAGTATGACGGAATCATTGACGTAGCGCTTCTCGAACATGCTGTCAGAGAAGATCTGAACACAAAGGCAAAGCGCGTAGCTGCCGTCATCAATCCTGTAAAACTGATTTTGACGAACTATCCGGAAGACAAAGTAGAACTGTTTGATTCGGTGAATAATCCTGAAAACCCGGCAGCCGGAACTCATAAAATTGCTTTTTCGAGGGAATTATACATTGAAAAAAACGATTTCATGGAAGATGCTCCGAAAAACTATTTCCGGCTGACACCCGGTCAAGAGGTACGACTTCGCTGCTCTTACATAGTGAGATGTACGGGTTTCAGGAAAGACGAAAATGGAGAAATAACGGAAGTATATGCCGAATATCTGCCGGATACAAAGAGCGGTATGCCCGACAGCAGTCGCAAGGTGAAAGGTACGATTCACTGGGTTTCGGTCCATCATGCCCTTACTGCGGAAGTGCGACTGTATGACCGTCTTTTCATGGTTGAAAATCCGGCGGAAGAAAAAGACAAAGATTTTCATGATCTTTTGAACCCCGATTCTTTGAAAATATTAAAAAACTGTTTTGTTGAAGAAGAATTAAAAGATGCCAAACCGTATGAATATTTTCAATTTCAGCGAACAGGCTATTTCAATACAGATCCGGACAGCAAGGATGGAAAACTTGTTTTCAACAGAACCGTCCCATTAAAAGATACCTGGAGTAAGGTGAAAGGAAAATAAAGAAATGGAAGATATAGGACTCTTACTGGATAAATTTTCGGATTTTAGAAACAATGGTCAAAATAAATATTTTGATGCGGATGACATTGTTTCACTCATGGATTATTTCACGGAAACAGAAGATATTGAAAACCTGCGCTCCGTCATAGACCTGGGTTATAAACTTCACCCTGACAATATGGATTTTAAACTTCAGATTTGCAAAACCTTTGTAAGCTTCGGAGACTATGAAACAGCAATGAAAATGATTGAAGAAATAGATGTTGAAGGCGACAGCGAAATAGATTCGCTGTACGTCGAATGTCTGTGCGAACTCGGCTTGAAGGAAGAACTGATAAGTTTCATCTCCGGACTTACCATAGAAAAAAGTCCCTATTTGGAAGAAATCATCGAACATGCAGCATGTGTGCTCAACGAAATTGACGAATACATACACTTTGCATACAAGTTTATTTCGAACTGTCTTCAAGTATATCCGGATAATGAAATACTCAAAGCAGAATTATGTTTTAACCTCGAACTGCAAGGACGGATTAAGGAAGCGATGACAAAATGCGAAGAATTTCTGCAATCGGATCTTTATTCGGCAGAACTGTGGCTCATAAAGGGACGCCTGCACGCTACGTGCTGCAACTACGGGAAAGCCGTCGAAGCGTTTAATTACGCCCTGTCGTGCATAGAAACCGAAGATGCCGAAAACGATGATATGAAGTATGAAATTCTGATGCTGAAAGCGAACTGTTTCCGAAAAAATGAAAACTATTACAGCGCAATCAGCATATATGAAGAAGTAATGACAATGGAGGATATTGACAATACGGAAGTTGTATCACTCTTTGCAGAATGTCTGATTATGGTTAAAGACTACGAACAGGCATACCACATTTTGAAAAACAGTTTAATAAACACAAATATTAAAGATTCGGCAAACAACATTGGAAATTTTGTTTATTGCTGTATAATGACAGATCGCAGAGACGAAGCTTATGATGCGCTTTTTGACGTCATTGTATCATTACCGCGCGACATTACCATCAAATATCTTGCCTCCCTCATCGCTATACAGTCAGACATGAATGATACCGAAAAGGACAGAGACGAAGACCGTCAAAGACTAATCCGAAGTTTTATAAACAGCAATTTACACGTCAATTAAATAAAAATATGGCTAAAATAAAAGGAGCAGCAGTCGTCAATAAAGAGCGCTGCAAAGGTTGCAATCTGTGCGTCGTGGCGTGTCCTGCCGATGTACTCGAATTGCAAACAAGAGAAGTAAACAACAAAGGCTACCATTATGTATATATGAAAAACCCTGATGCTTGCACCGGCTGTGCAAGTTGCGGTTGGGTATGTCCGGATGGTTGTTTAACAATTTACAGAAAGAAAACAGGAAGTTGATATGGATGAAATAAGATTAATGAAAGGCAACGAAGCCATCGCCCATGCGGCGATCCGTTACGGAACGGACGGTTATTTCGGTTATCCGATAACTCCGCAGTCGGAGATTCTGGAAACACTCGAAGCCGAAGAACCATGGAAAACGACAGGAATGGTCGTTCTGCAGGCAGAAAGCGAAGTGGCGGCAATAAATATGGTGTACGGCGGCGCCGGAACAGGAAAACGAGTAATGACTTCGTCATCAAGTCCGGGAATAAGTCTGAAATTGGAAGGAATTTCATATATCGCAGGCGCAGAACTGCCCTGTCTGATAGTGAACGTAATGCGCGGCGGACCCGGTCTTGGAACAATTCAACCGAGCCAGGCCGACTATTTCCAGACCGTTAAGGGCGGCGGACACGGCGATTACAGGCTTATCACCCTTGCGCCCTCATCGGTGCAGGAAATGGCCGATTTCGTCACATTAGGTTTTGACCTGGCTTTCAAATACAACAATCCGGCAATGATTCTGGCAGACGGAATCATCGGTCAATTGATGGAAAAGGTTGTATTACCCCCATTCCGCAAACGTAAAACCGAAAATGAAATAACCGCAGAATCACCATGGGCTGCCAACGGAAAAAAAACCAACAGAAACCGAAATGTAATCACTTCACTCGAACTCGACCCCGCCATTATGGAACAGCGCAACATTCATTTGCAGGAAAAATACGCCGAAATCGCCAGGAATGAAGTTCGTTACGACGAATATCAGTGCGAAGATGCCGACTACCTGCTTGTTGCATTCGGTTCCTCGGCGCGTATTTGCAGGAAAGCGATAGATTCGGCGCGCAAAGATGGATTAAGACTCGGACTGCTACGCCCCATCACACTCTTTCCCTATCCGTCGGAAGCCCTCGCAAAATATGCCGACAAAGTGAAAGGCATGTTGACTGTCGAATTAAATGCCGGACAAATGGTAGAAGACGTAAGGCTTGCAGTAAACGGAAAAGTGAAGGTGGAACATTTCGGACGTCTCGGAGGAATCATCTTTACCCCAGACGAAATTCTAAATGCGGTGAAAGAGAAATTTATCCCCCAAAAAATTAATTAGAACAGAGAATATCATTTAAAAAAGTATATGGAAACGGAAGAAATAATAAAACCCGAAAATCTGGTTTATCAAAAACCCAGACTGCTTAACGACAACAATATGCACTACTGTCCGGGTTGCAGTCACAGCGTAATACATAAACTCATTGCCGAAGTGATTGACGAAATGGGTATGGAAGAAAAAACAGTCGGCATATCACCGGTCGGATGCGCCGTTTTTGCATACAATTATATTGACATAGACTGGCTTGAAGCGGCTCATGGACGCGCTCCCGCTGTGGCGACAGCCGTAAAACGCCTCAATCCGGATAAAATGATCTTTACCTATCAGGGCGACGGCGATTTGGCCGCTATCGGAACGGCAGAGACCATTCACGCCGCCAACAGAGGCGAAAACATCGTTATCGTATTCGTAAACAATGCCATCTACGGAATGACGGGCGGACAAATGGCGCCAACCACACTGCTCGGCATGTCCACCTCTACCTGTCCTTACGGTCGAGATATTCCTCTCAACGGCTATCCCCTGAAAATAGCAGATTTACTGGCGCAACTGGACGGCACTTGCCTCGTAACGCGACAAAGCGTGGAAACCGTTGCAGCCGTTAAAAAATCAAAGAAAATGCTGAAACTCGCCTTTGAAAACTCCATGTCAGGAAAAGGCACATCAATCGTCGAATTTGTATCGGCCTGCTCTTCGGGATGGAAACAGACGCCCGAAAAGGCAAACAAATGGATGAAAGAAAACATGTTTCCCTTTTATCCGCTCGGAGATCTGAAGAATAATTAAAATCTACAAAACAAAATGACATACGAAATAATAATAGCAGGATTCGGCGGACAGGGGGTGCTTTCGATGGGGAAAATACTTGCCTATTCAGCCCTTATGGAAGGAAAAGAAGTCAGCTGGATGCCTTCTTACGGACCTGAACAGCGCGGAGGAACGGCTAACGTAACCGTAATTTTGAGCGACGAACTGATCAGCTCGCCCATTTTGAATGAATACGACATCGCTATCATTCTCAACCAGCCGTCAATGGACAAATTTGAATCGAAAATAAAAAAAGGAGGAATCCTTATCTACGATGATTATGGGATTCACAAACCGACTTTGCGCACAGACGTCGAAATTTACCGCATCAATGCAATGGACACGGCTGCTAAACTGAACATGAGCAAAACGTTCAACATGCTCGTTTTGGGAGGACTGTTGAAAATTGTGCCTATGGTTACGCTCGAAAACGTAATGAAAGGATTAAAAAAAACACTCCCCGAACGACACTTTTCGCTGCTTTCAATCAATGAAGATGCTATCCGCAAAGGAATGGAAATTATCCATAAACTGTAAACGCTTTAACGGAGTGAAATATGAAACAGGCTTTGATTGTAGTGATTATTATATTTTCAGCTCGTTTGACTTATGCGCAGACAGATGAAGAGCCAATTACATACATTCAAACGCAAAACCAGACCTCCGATACCGATACAACAATGGCATCGACGCACAACCAAAACGACACTCTGCCACTCGACGCCGCAGGAATCAAAGCATACCGACTCACAAACAAGATTGGCGACGTATATCGCGCCCCTATGGATACCTTCCAGCTCAATTTCTCCACACATTCGCTCATAGACGGACAAGACCTGGCCGTCGCCTACCTGGCCAACATCGGTGCGCCGGCACAAAGCAGAATCTTTGTCGAACGCGAAGATGAACACGATTTTATATTCCGAAACGCTTACGGCTATTACATCACAACGCCGGAAAACGCCCTCTTTTACGACGCGAAAGATCCATATACGCGATTAACTTACCTTAAAGCAGGCGGCGATAAAAACGGCGAAGAAGTCTTTAACGGAATCTTGACTGCCAATTTCAGCAAAAAACTGAATCTGGGAGTTGATTTTGACTACACTTATTCGCGAGGACACTATGCCTCTAACAACAACAAACTGCTTTATTACAGACCTTCCGCAGCATATATCACCGACAGATACGAAGCAAGGGCATTTTTCAGCAATTACAATTATGTCAACTCCGAAAACGGAGGACTGACCAACGACCGCTATCTCACTCATCCCGACGACTTCGGAGGTGGTAAAATCAACCTCGACACGAAAAACTTCCCCACACGATTCATTAATACATGGAATCGCCTGCGAGGAAATGAAATATTCCTGACACACAGATATAATCTCGGCTTCTACCGTGAACCCACCGATAAAGAAAGAGAAAACGCGGCAAAACGGAAAGAAGAAAAACAGAAAAGAGACGAAATCCTGAAACAACAGCAAATGGAAGAGGGAAATGAAGACGAAAACATAAACATAAACATAAACGACCCTCAGGAGAATGAAACAAAGGAAGAAGACGAATTTAACGCGGTTTTTGTTCCGGTTTCAAGCATTGTTCACACATTCAACTACTCCGGCAACAGCCGACGATTCATCTCCACTTCACGCATAATTGACACCTGCTATCAAAACCTTTATGCAAATCCCGACTCCATGCTCAACGATTACACAGAGATGTGGAGCGTCAAAAACACCATAGCCCTCTCCATGCGCGAAGGCTTCCAGGACTGGATTAAATTCGGATTCACGGCCTTTGTGAACTTTGAAAACCGCAAATTCACACTGCCCGACGATTCGGTCGCAACAACAATACGCTACGACGAATTTGCCACACTCATAGGCGCCGAACTGTTCAAAACAAAAGGCAAACCCTTTACTTTCCATGCCAGAGGAGAACTGTGCCTCGTCGGTACCGATCTGGGAGAATTTAATTTCACAGGAGAACTCAAATCCCAGTTCAAACTGCTCGGAAAAGACGCTTCTGTAAAAGCCGAAGGATTCATCAAAAACAAACGTCCCGATTTCTACTTGAATCACAATCATTCACGTTACTTCCGATGGGACAACAGCTTTAAATACCTGCAAAAAGTACACCTTGGAGGAGAAATCAATATCGAATCCACCAAAACCAATATTTCAGCCAGCCTGAGAAGTATTCAAAACTTTATTTATTTCGGAACAGACGGAATACCACTGCAATACGCCTCCAATCTCCAGGTCATTACCGCAAAATTAAAACAAAACTTCAAATACAAAGCTTTCGGTTGGGACAACGAAATTGCTTACCAGCTAAGCAGTAATGCAGACATACTCCCTCTCCCGCAAATTTGCGCCTACACAAACATATACCTCGACTTCACAGCCGTTAAAGTATTATCGATTCAGTTAGGCGCCGATGCACGCTACTTTTCATCCTATTATGCTCCATACTACGAGCCTGCAACACAACAGTTCCAAAATCAAAACGAACGGAAAATCGGAAACTATCCGATAATTAACGCCTACGCAAACTTTCGCTTGAAACAAGCCAACTTCTTTGTTTCCGGATACAATCTCAGCGCGCTGTTCATCAAACCCGGAGAATATTTCTCTCTCCTCCATTACCCCCTCAATCCGATGATACTCAAACTCGGAATCTCGGTGTATTTCAATAATTGACAAGCATTCTCTAATGTATGAAACGGAGGTGAAAAATCCGTTTAAATGGCCGGAAATGACCTCGGAAAGTGGAATCAGAATAAAAATTAAAATTGCCACAGTATTGATTATTAATATATTATTATTATTGTGTATAAATTTCATGTCCCGTTGTTGCTCGCTGTCACGTTTGTGACAGACTCCGTCACATACGTGACAGACTCCATCACATACGTGACAGACTCCATCACATACGTGCCAGACTCCATCACACGCGTGCCAGACTCCATCACACGCGTGACAGACTCCATCACGTGTGTGACAGACTCCATCATGTGCGTGACAGACTTCATCACGTGTGTGACAGACTCCATCACGTACGTGACAGACTTCATCACATACGTAATGGCGACGACAAATTGCATTCCATACGATAACGCTCTGATGATGATTGCCGACGACGGACTATATCAATACGACTATTCTAATATTCAGGCGTTTAAAAAACCGAGCGTGATACCTGTTTATAAAAATAACTGAATATGCAAACAGTGGATACCCCGAAAATTTATGCTATCTTTGCGACATATATTTTTCAATACAATGATACCCTTTTTACAACAGATAGCCAATGTCTTTTATGAACATTACGGTAATGAAATTCAAAAGTTTGCATTCGTTTTTCCAAACAAGCGATCGGGTCTTTTCTTTCGCAGATACCTTTCTCAACGGATGCCGGATATGGCTTTTTCCCCCAAGATAATGACCCTCCGTTCTCTGTTTCAGGAATTGAATCCGAAACATCAAGCCGATCCTGTGAAACAGCTTTTCATTTTATATGAGATATACATTCAAAAAAGCGGCTCAAATGAAAGTTTTGACAGTTTTGCCTGCTGGGGAGAAATGCTGCTCGGCGATTTTGATGATGTCGACAAATATCTCATCGACGCAAAGCAACTGTTCTCCAATGTGACCGACCTTGAGAGTATTGAACGTGATTTCAGCTTTCTGCATCCGGTGCAAGTCCAGGCCGTTCGCTCGTTCTGGTCGTCGTTCAATCCCGTCAATAAAGACAGTAATCAACGGTCTTTTCTTCATCTCTGGCAGATTCTTTATGACATATACAGCGAATTTCGCAATGCGCTTTCGTCTCGCAATATCGCTTATGAAGGAATGATATACAGAGAAGTTGTCGAAAAAATAAGGAAAGAGAACATTGCTGCGACGTATGAAAAAATAGTTTTTGCAGGCTTGAACGCGCTTTCGCCCTCCGAAACGGAACTCCTGAAATATTTTGACAAACGTGGTATTGCCGATTTCTACTGGGATTATTCGTCCGATTTCTTTAAAGATGACAACAACAGGGCTTCGTTTTTGAAGCATGAAAACACAAGTCGCTTTCCTTCGGCTTTTGAAATAAAAGATGTCAAAGAATATGAAACTGCTTTTGAGATGATTGGTATACCCTCTAAAATCGGACAGGCCAAAGAACTTTATCATACGCTCAACAAAATGCTCGACAAGGGTTTGTTTTCAAATGAAAATGCGCTTCAAACGGCAGTCGTCCTGCCCGACGAACAGATGTTGATACCCGTTTTACAGTCAGTTCCCGAAAAGATTTCACCCATTAACGTAACCGTCGGTTATTCGGTTTCGAGTTCTCTGACAGCTTCTCTGATGGACTTTCTTGAATCGCTGCAAAGAAACGCCAGAGAAACGGCAGATGAGGTGACGTTCTATCACAGGGATGTTTTTTCAATCCTGCAACACAATTACATTGCAAGTGCATGCCCCGAAGCGGCCGCCGAAATAATCAGTTCGATCACGGAAAACAACCGGATATATGTTTCAATGTCGGCGTTTAAAACCAACAGTTTATTGAATCTTATATTCTCAAAGCCTCCGACGCTCTTGGAGATTTCCGGCTATTTGACCGCAATCTTCCGGGAACTTCAAACAGGTATAATGCCGACAATATCAAAAGAAATCATTCATCATTACCGGATCATTGTAAAACGTATGCACGATACCCTGCTGGAAACAAAAACCTCTTTCTCGAGGGAAACATATTTCAAACTCCTGAAACAGATGACCCGCCTGATAAAAATTCCGTTTTCCGGCGAACCGCTCTCCGGACTGCAAATAATGGGCGTGCTGGAAACGCGGGCGCTTGATTTCGAAAATGTAGTTATCCTGAATGTCAACGAGGGTATTTTTCCGGCAAAACACGTCTTCGATTCGTTCGTTCCCTCTCAGCTAAGGCGTGGCTTCGGACTTCCGACGCAAGACGATCAGGAGGGTCTCTGGGCATACCATTTTTATCGTTTAATCCACAGGGCTAAACATGTTGTAATGCTTTACGATACCCGTTCCGAAGGCCTTCAAAGCGGCGAAGTGAGCCGTTTTGTTCATCAGTTGCGCTACCATTACAGGATTCCTGTAAAACAAAAGTTGTCGGTTTACAACATTTCTTCATCACGGATTGCGCCCTTCATCATCGAAAAAGATGAAAATGCGATGCAACTGCTCTCTTTGTATGAATCGGAAAAACATCTTTCGGCCAGCGCTGTAAATATTTATCTTGACT
Source organism: Tannerella sp. (assembly GCA_031278765.1). Taxonomy (GTDB): domain Bacteria; phylum Bacteroidota; class Bacteroidia; order Bacteroidales; family Tannerellaceae; genus Tannerella. The sequence continues at coordinate 10,506 of JAITJX010000098.1, forward strand.
GTCCCGTGAAATTTTATTTCTCCGTATTGAAAGGCATTCAAGAAGAGGAATCGGTAAGTGAAACAATTGAAAATGATTTGTTCGGGACAATTCTTCACAGCGTTATGGAATTAATTTATAAACGGTTTTGCGGAAAGACGGTTACAGCCGACGCCTTAAATGTTTTATCCGGAAAAAACAACATGACGGAAATCATTCAGGAGGCTTTTGCCAAAGATTTTTTTCATACCAACATGCCTCGACCGCTTGCAGGGCAAACGTATCTCTACGGAGAAACCATCCGTAAATATGTAAACAAAATCCTGGAATATGACCGCTCCCTGACGCCGTTTCAATATCTCGCCTCCGAGAAACTTATATACGTCCCGCTGGAAATAAGCGGAGGCAGGAAATTAAAGATAAAGGGATTTATTGACCGGATAGACAGTAAAGACGGAATATTGAGAATTGTCGATTACAAGAGCGGAAGGGTAAGCCCTTTGACTTTCGACTCAATGGAGGACTTGTTTGATATTAACGCCAAAGACAGAAAAAAAGCCATAATGCAGGTTTTTCTCTATGCCTGGGCTTATCTTCTTTCCGAAGAAACCGGTTTTCGGATACAACCGTCGGTTTATTACATTCGCAACCTTTTTGTCAAAGGAGATTTCGACCCCGCAATTCGACAGACTGTTAATAAAAAGAAACTTGCAATAGATGATTTTTCCCTTTACAGCAATGTCTTTGAAGACGCTCTCAGGACGACGGTAAATGAAATCTTCGATGTCGAAAAACCCTTTACCCAAACGCCGAACATAAAAAATTGTCAATATTGCCCGTTTAAAGACTTTTGCGGGAAATAAATCTCCTCTAAATCTTTTTTTGAGGCGCTGTCTATTTTCATAAGAAAGATTTTACGAAGAAAAGAATTAACTGTTTTTTTTAGTATTGTTTGAAAAATTCTTCATATATTTGTCGCCTCATATAAACAATACAGGCCGAAGAAATAAAGTCTTTGTATTTTTTTTGAACGGCAGGGTGTATCTTATTTTTAAGGGTGTTATATGTTTATTTTTTAATTAAAATTATAATTTATGAAAACAAGAAAACTTTTTTTACTCACATCATGTGTATTTATTTTCGCGTCATACCCTCATATCATGTATGCGCAAAAGGGCGTATTCTTGCCGCAGGGGCAAGGACATACGCATGTACATGCAGACGGTACTGTATGCAGTAGCGATCATCATCGAGATGCCGGCGTATCCGACGCGGCACCGAGCCAGAAAGTTACTTCAACAGAAATTACCCTGCGGCGAAGCACCAGACCGGGTGATCGTGATCTGATATACGGGCCGGCCAATGTTGATTCGGTATTTGGCGCTGGAGAATCGGCGGCCATAAGTTCACAGTATGTAACATGGCCGGCCAAAGATGCAAGCCATAACCTGGATGTCATTCATATCGGAAGTCAATTTGCGAAAAATGCCGTGATCAGCATCTATGACAACGACGGACAGGCGTCAGGCAAATTAAGGCAAATAAGATTTTATGATGAAAACAACATGCTTGTTAATAATGGAAACAATCCTCCTCCCAATGATCATAACGTTATATGGAGTAACGGTCAAAATGGTGGAAACGGCGACGCAGGCGCGGTTTCGGTAATAATTCCGGAAATATATTATCTTGCCAGCAAGGATGCTTTTTTAGTCAATAATTATGGATATATTCCAAATCCGATTACAGGCGGAACTCACATGGACACTGTTAACGCTATTCGCAAGGAAGTAACCAAGGATAATGTAAACATAACCAATTTCAATCACAGACCGGATACATTATTTTATAACTCCTGGATGAATCCTAATATTAACAATCAAGGGTATCTGGTATCTGCTTTCTGGCCTTACAAAGATCCCCATTCGGATACGATTTTTGTAACGCTGCACAATCATACCTCCTATCAGTGGAGTATGCCGTGGAACGGTTTTTACTTTACGTCCTCGAAGCCTCAAACAGTTTATACCTCTACGCGCGATAATACGGACAATCTGGATAACGGTAAATCACTGATCCATACTATATCCGGAAAAGGCACACCGTCACATTATGAAAATGAATTAAACAACATGAAATATATACGTCCGACCACTGTCCTGTTATCAGATACGAATTATTTTCAGGAAATCAAGATTGGCGACATCGAATGGTATGCCTCTTTTGACAGCGCCAGATATATTAAAACCGATTCTGTCTGGCCTTTCAAGGCTTTTGATGACAATGGCAATTGCGGGCATTTTTCGGGCTATGTCAGTTATCTCCGCGACAGCGTTGCATTTGACACTTTCAAGATCGTTTCATCCGGACGTTACGTCGACGCAGCCATTCGTTTGCTGGATAATTCCGATGTATATGTAAAAAGAAATATAGAAGACATATCAAGGAAGTATTTGTCGATAAATACCGACGATTCTACGGGAACCGTAGCCGGCCCCAATACGAATGGTTCGGACGTCCTTCTTGTATTGCCGGGCAAGCCGAACAGTCAGGGACAAATGTCGAATTTCCGTTTAAAGACAGGCGGCGATGCAAAAATTCTTCACACCCAGGACAGCAATTATTACGCTGTAAATAATCCATTGACGGATGGATTCCTGTACCGCTCGTCGATCAGTTTGTCAGGTCTCGGCAGCCCGTTCCCAACCGCTCAGACGCCTGTATTCTTGCCGGGTAACGGCACTAACCGTTACAGGGAGGCGGATGTAATGCGGGATTACAGGCATCCGCGCGAATCGCTGACGCTTACCGACAAAACTTCATTTTCCGATTCGGCCATGTGGATGCCATACGGCGCAACCATGGCATCGGTATATGGCGTGCAGGGCTTGTATGAAGGAAATACCGCGATTCATACCCGTACGATATTCGGAAACGACACAACAAACATCATCGAAATCGGACGCATCACCAACAATCAGGATTTCTTTAAAATCTACTCAAGCGGTATGTTAAAGAATTTTCGTTCCGGAACAGACGCCGGAGATACGCTCGTGATCGGTAATCTTTCCGACAGGAAGTCCCCCGGCTTCTTTTTGAGCAACGATTCGATGCCGTTGTATATCATAAATGACGGCAATGGCGTCGCAAACGATATCTGTTGCGCCGGAGCAATAAAATTCAATGCTCCGGGCATCGACAGCATCAATGCCGCCATAGCCCATGCCGGCGGCGGCGGCGACCTTCATATACAGGCAAACGGCTTTGTAGGATTCTACGGCGGATCGCCCGATTTTACGCTCACAAAACAAAACGAGATAAAAATTCTCTCCGACCACGCATATATTAATGCAAGCGAAAACATTACGTTTGCCAATGGCGATTCAGCACACTTTACACTGTGGGCAAGAGGCAAAGCGTCCGCCAGTCGCGGAATTTTCACCGGCGCGTGTCCTGACGGCGGCGACGTGAATATCGGCGGCAAATTTACCGCAAAATATAATCCCGCAGGCCCCAAAAGCAATGGACTTGTCTTGATTCGTTCGGACAATGACGATGTACTGGTGGGTAACGTTTTTAAATTTGAAAACACTCCTGCCTTGCCGGCTAGCGGCGAACTGATGCTACAGGCCGGACAGGACATACGTCTTGCCGATTCCGTCATCTTAACCTGGAACGGTCCCCGTTCCATATTGCTCGAAGCAAAGAAAACCGCCCGATTCGGCAACGGTTTCGTCGCTACGTCAGGCAATGGTATAATGACAAACGGCGACCTGACCATCAAAGCAGGATATCCGACATTCTTTCCCACGGCCGATGTCGTTTCGCCGCTAAACTGGACGCTCCCCGACGCTGCGGCTGCCGATAGCTACGCCAATCGCGAAGCAAACCAACCGGCGGCAACTACCGGCGGCGATATATGGTTCGACGGAAACGCCGAAATCACGCTCACACCCCTCCTTTCCGATTCCGTAGATACGTATATCCGCGCATTCAACTCCATCTATCTCGGCGGAAAGTTCAATTATTCGCTGACGAGCGCGTATACGTCGGGAAGCAACATTGTCGATACGATATTGTTGTATGCGGAAACCGGCAACGTCGAGGCAATAAGCAATAACGGCGATACAGTACGGTTTAACATCGGCAGAAACGATTCCACATACCTGTTGATTCAGGCAGGAAATACGCTGGGCAATCCCTGTGGTCAAACTCAGTATTTTGCTGATAACCGCTGGGACGGGAATATTCTGTTCGGTAGCGGAAGGGTTTTTGCCATTAACCACAAAGGCGTAGGTCCCACGTTGATATCTGCTGCCAGAGACATCGAAAACCAGGCCGGCGCTAACTTTAATTTCACGTATGAAAATACAAACCTGGCAGCCGGCGGCGACAACCTGAAAATCACGGCCGGTCGTCATATCGAAACGCACGCGCCTTATCTTTTTGATTTCATTGTGGCGGGAACGGGCATAACAGATAATATCATGATGCAGGCAGGACATCAGAGCGCTAACTGTAATTACTTGCTGTGCAAAACAGTTGAAAGCGCCTCAAACCCGACTTACAATGCTTCGCCTGACGATAATACCTTTGCACAAGGTGGCAGCGGACACGGCAGTATCCTGGCGTTCGATTCCATTACGTTTAATTACAATGGACGGGGAGAAATCCTCCTGACTGCGCTTAACGGCAACATCGAATCCGACCCCTACCTGCATAAAACCGCCAAAAACAATGCCGGCTATGATGCGGCAAACAATATACACAACGCCCAATTCACGTTCAATCACGGCGGAACAGGCGT